>CAVFKD010000004.1:55676-63724 GCA_963623095.1 bacterium
TTATTTATTATAAAAAATTTATAATAATAAAGAAAAAGAGGCTTACTTATGGAAATAGAAATGTCATTTGAAAATGAAACAAATTTAGATTTATTTAATGAAGAATATTTTTTAAATATCGCAAAAACTGTTTTTAAACATTTATCATTAGATGGATATTTTATCTTTGAAATTAATTTAGTTTCAAAAGAAAGAATTCATGAAATTAATAAAGAATATCGTCACATTGATAGACCAACAGATGTAATTTCTTTTGCCTTTGAAGATGATTTCGAAGGAGAAAGTAAAATTAATGAAGATAAATCTTTACCTCGTGATTTAGGGGAAATATTCATTTGTAGCGATGTTTGCATTTCTCAAGCGGAAGAATATCATCATTCATTACAAAGAGAAATGTCATTTCTAACTTGCCATGGTCTTCTTCATTTATTAGGTTATGACCATATGGAAAAAGAAGATGAAGAAGTAATGTTTAAAATCCAAGATGAAGTTATGGAACTTTTAGGATTATAGGAGAGAGTATGAACGAAGAACAAATTAAAATATTAAAACAAAAAGCAGAAGAAGCTTTAGATTTATCTTATTCACCATATTCTAATTTTAGAGTTGCCGCGGCAATCTTATTAAAAGATGGTAATATCATTCAAGGGGCAAATATTGAAAATGCTTCTTATGGTTTAAGTATGTGCGCAGAAAGAAATACTGTTTTTAGAACTATTCTTTCAGGATATAAAACTGAAGACATGTTAGGAATGGCTTTATGTTGCGAATCTAATTCATTACCTTATCCATGCGGTGCATGCAGACAAGTTTTAAGTGAATTATTCCCAAAAACTGCCCCAATATATATTTTTAATTTAAAGGGTAAAGAATTAATTACTAATGTTAATGAATTATTACCTTATCAATTTGAAAAGGAAAACATGGACTAATGCTATCAGGATTTGTAAGTATTGTTGGTAGAACCAATGCTGGTAAATCTACTTTAATTAATCAATTAGTTCATTCAAAAATATCTATTGCGACACCTAAGCCTCAAACAACTAGAAACGCAATTCAAGGTATTTATAATGATGAAGATTCTCAAATTGTCTTTATTGATACTCCAGGTATTTTAATTCCACATCAAAAATTAGATGAATATATGAATAAAGAAGCATATGGTTCATTAAGTGGAATTGATGCTTTAATTTTACTTGTTGATGCTTCAATGGGCTTTAATAAAGATAAAGATGAACCAGTCGCATTATCTTTAAAGAAATGTGAATGCCCTGTGTTTGTCGTCTTTAATAAAATAGATTTAACTAATGTTTTATTAATGGAAAATTTAAAAAAAGCTTATAGAGAATATTTCCCTGAAGCTAAATTTATTGAAATAAGTGCGAGAAATAATGTTAATTGTGATTTACTTATTTCGGAAATCAAAAAAACTTTACCAGATGGATTTGCTTATTATCCAGATGATTATAAATCAAATCATCCTTTAAGCTTTTTAGTTGGTGAAATTATTAGAGAAAAAACTTTATTATATTTAGAAGAAGAAGTTCCTCATTGTATCGCGGTTAAAGTAGAAAAGATGTCTAAAGTAAATGATTGTTTAGAAATTCTTGCAACAATCATTTGTGAAAAATCTTCTCAAAAAGGTATTATTATTGGTGCCCAAGGAAAGATGATTAAAAAAATCGGTATGTCCGCGAGAAAAGAACTTGAAAAGATGTTAGATCGTAAGGTCAATTTAAAAACATTTGTAAGAGTTGAAGAAAATTGGAGAAATTCATCTTCTTATTTAAAAGAATTTGGTTATAAACAAGACGAAGAATAAAATGAATATTGAAATTAATGGAATTGTTTTAAGATTAACTCAATATAAAGAAAAAGACGCAATGGTTTTAGCTTTAAGCAAAGATGGAACCATTTCTTTTTTAGCTCGTGGTATTTTATCTCCAAGCAGTAAAAATGCTTCTAGTTGTTTAGTTTATTCTTATTCAAATTTTTGTTTATCTTCTAAAGGCAATAATATGACTTTAACTCAAGGTAAATTATTAAATTCATTTTCATCAATGTATGAATCATTAGAAAAAATGAGCGCAGTATCTTTAATTGGTGAAGTATTAATCAAATGTTTAGATGAAGATAATGGAGATATCTTTCCTTATTTTTTAAGATTCTTAGAATTGATCAATGAAGGTTTTGATTCTTTGACATTGGTTAATATCATGCTTGCTAATATTATTAAATTATCTGGTTATTCATTAAATTATTCTTCTTGCGTATATTGCGAAGATAAATTACATATATCCAGTGTCAGTTATTTAGAAGGTGGATTTATTTGTAAAAAACATCTAACAAGCAGACATGAATTACAGTCGGAAGATTATTTAAAATCATTCTTATATAGCTTTAAAGTTGGTGTTGATAAGATGAATCATTATGCTTTTAATAAAGTAACTGCATTAAAATTATTTGATGATTTATTGTCTCATTTAAAAACAAGTTTTGGTATAAATGATTTTAAAGGAAGAGAGATTTATTTAAAAAGCATTGATGCTTAAATAAAATTATTAAATAAACGATAAAATAGAATAATATAGCACAAATATACACTCATAGTAGGTTGACTTAAAGCGTATGCAACCTTATAATTGAATGCGATTTTGTATTTGTAGGAGGAATTATGGCAGAATATAAATTTGATGAGATTGTATCTCATTTACAAGTATCTGGTTATGTTTATCCAGGTTCACAAATATATGGAGGTTTATCCAATTCTTGGGATTATGGACCTCTTGGTTCTTTATTCAAAAGAAACGTTAAAGATTTATGGTGGAAGAAATTCGTTACTGAACAACCAATGAACGTTGGTCTTGATCCAGCGATTATTATGAATTCAAAAGTTTGGGAAGCAACAGGCCATATTGCAAATTTCTCAGATCCATTAATTGATTGTAAATCGTGTAAAGCACGTCATAGAGCGGATGATTTAATTGAATCTCAAGCAGGCATTTCTTGCGCAGGTATGAGCAATGATGAAATGGTTGCATATATTCAAGAACACCAAATTAAATGTCCTAAATGTGGCAATTCTAATTTCACTGGAATTAGACAATTCCAAATGATGTTTAAAACTCATATTGGTGTTACTGAAGATTCTAAATCAGAAGTTTATTTACGTCCTGAAACAGCGCAAGGATTATTTGTAAACTTTGCGAATGTAGTAAGAACTACTAGAAAGAAATTACCACTTGGTATTTGTGACGTTGGTAAATCTTTTAGAAACGAAATTACTCCAGGTAACTTCATTTTCCGTATTAGAGAATTTGAACAAATGGAAATGGAATTCTTCTGTAAACCTGGTGAAGATATGAAATGGTTTGAATTCTGGAAAAAATATTGTATGGATTTCTTATATTCATTAAATATTAAACCAGAAAATTTAAGATATAGAGACCATGAAAAAGCAGCATTGGCATTCTATAGTGTCGCGACAACAGATATTGAATATAAATTCCCATTTGGCTGGGGTGAATTATGGGGGATTGCAGATCGTACTGACTACGATTTAAAACGCCATATGGAATATTCAAAAGAAGATTTAACTTATTTTGATCCAGTTACAAATGAAAAATATATTCCTTACTGTGTTGAACCAGCTTTAGGCGCGGATCGTCTTGCATTAGTATTGATGTGTGAATCATACGAAGTTGAACAACTTGAAAATGATACACGTATTGTTATGCATTTACATCCTGCAGTTGCACCTTATAAAGTCGCAATTTTACCTTTAAGCAAAAAGTTAAATGAAAAAGCTACTGAAATCTTAAATACATTATGTAAAGAATTCTCAGTTACTTATGATGAAACAGGTTCAATTGGTAAACGTTATAGAAGACAAGACGCAATTGGTACTCCATATTGCTTAACAGTTGATTTTGATACATTAGAAGATAATTGTGTCACAATCAGAGACAGAGACTCAATGGAACAAGTTAGAATGCCATTAAGTGAAGTTTCAAAATATATTAACGAAAAAATTAAATTTTAATTTTAGAAAAAGAGGAAGGATTTAATGAATCAGGAAATAATTTCAGAAATTTTAGAAAAAGCTGATATTGTTGATGTAATTCAAGGATATGTTAATGTCATCAAAAAAGGCAATAACTATACTTGTATTTGTCCTTTTCATAATGATACAAATCCTTCAATGCATATAAATCCATCGAAGAAGATTTTTAAATGCTTTGTTTGTAATGAAGGGGGTAATGCCATTTCATTCGTTAAGAAATATGAAAATGTTTCTTTTGTAGAAGCGGCAAAAATTGTTGCTTCTAAAGTTGGTATTACTTCTCCTGAATTAAACATTCAAGAAAGGGTTGTTGATCCAAAGATCAAAGAACAACTTAACGCATTAAATGAAGCAAAGGAATTATATAAATATCTTCTCAATACTCAAGATGGTGCTGAATGTCGTTCTTATTTAGAAAAAAGACATATTTCTAGTGAAATGATTTCATATTTTGAATTAGGATATGCTTCAAGTAATCCTGAATTAGATATTAAATTATTAAGAGGAAAATCTTTAAATGTTGATGTTTTAGATGAAGTAGGAATTTTATCTAGAGCCAATGGAAGTTTTATTGACTTCTATCACGGTCGATTAATTTTCCCAATTTATAATGCTCATTCAGAAGTTATTGGTTTTTCTGGTAGAAGAATTGATGATCATATTGATCCTAAATTCTTATCTTCAAAAGAAACCGATGTCTTTAAAAAAAGAGAAGTATTATACAATTATCAAAACGCAAAAAAAGAAGCTAGCAAAGAAAAATGTGTCTATGTTGTCGAAGGATTTATGGATGTCTTTGCTTTATATAACGCGGGTATTAAATCTTGTGTTGCTTTATTAGGTACGGCTTTTACTCCTCAACATGCAAAGATGTTAAGAAGTTTAAATGTTGAAGTAAGATTATGTTTAGATGGTGACTCCGCGGGTCAACATGGATGTCTTGCCGCGGGTAAGATATTAATGGAAAATAATATTGTTTATAAAGTTGTTGATTATGGTAAATCAACTCTTGATCCTGATGATATTTTACAACAATACGGTAAAGACACTTTATATAAGTTAACCCAAAGATTAAAAGAAGGTATCGATTTTGCTTATTCTTATTATTTAAAGCAATACGATTTAAAGACTTCTTCAGGAAAAAGTGAATTTTCCAAAGTTATTTCTGAATATATCCTTTCTTTGAAAGATAACGTTTCTAAGAATATCTTAGTTAAACGTTTAGCCCAAGATACAGGATTATCAGAAAAAACTTATCAAAATTTATTACAAACGACATTAGAAAATAAAAAGATTGATTATTCATTAATTGAAAAAGGTGAATCTTTAAAAACAACTCAAGTTAAGAAAGTTCAAAAAGAAATTGTATATTTGATGTTAACAGATGAAAATGCAGTTTCTTGCTATTTAAAAAATGGTGCTTATTTAATTGATGAAGTATATGCGAGTATCGCAAATTACATCATCGATATGTATGAAAGAACATCGCATGTTTCAGGAATTGATTTAATTAGTGAATTATCTTTAAATGGTGAAATTCAAAATAAAGAATTAATTGAGACAATTACTGATTTATTATTAAACGATAAAAAGCATGCACCATTTTCTGAAGAGACAATGAATGATTATTTTACTATCCTTAAAAGAAATATCGCCAAGATTTCTCTTGAAGATAAGTTAAATAAATCATTGCACAACCAAGATTTAAGTTTACAAGAACAAATTAAATCTTTGGAAGAATATCAAAAATTAAATGAAAATTTAAAAAATGAACGTAAATAAAGGAGGAATTTATGGCTAAGAAAAAACAAGCAGAAATTGAAGAATTAGATGAAGAATTAGATGATGATTTATTATTAGACGATGATGAATTAGAAGATGATGATTTAGAAGAAGTCTCAATTGAAGATAGTGAAGCTGAAGAAGCTAAAGAAAAAGCTAAAGTATTAGATTCAATTAAGAAGAGTTTAGAAAAACAAGCTAAGAAAAATGATAATTCTCTTGATCAAGATGATATTTTTGATGCAGTTGATAAACTTCAATTATCCGACGATGAATTAGAAGATTTAATTAAATATTTCACTGAAAAGAACATTAAAGTTAATGTCAATGATGATGAAAATATTGATGAAATTGAATTCGATGAATCTAAGATGAAAGAAGAAAACTACGACGATGAAGATACTTTATTAGATGATGAATTTAATGAAGGCGTCGAAGAAGAAATTGAAAATCTTGATAACATCGATAAAATCGACTATAACTCTTTAACAAATGATAATGTCAAAGTTACTGATACTGTTAAAATGTATTTAAAAGAAATCGGTAATGTTGAATTATTAACTCAAGAACAAGAAAAAGAACTTGCAGAAAGAATTGCTCAAGGCGATAAAGAAGCTAAAGACGAATTGACAAGAGCCAACCTCCGTTTAGTTGTTTCTATTGCAAAACATTACGTTGGTAGAGGCTTACAATTCTTAGATTTAATCCAAGAAGGTAACTTAGGTTTAATTAAAGCGGTTGAAAAATTCGATTATTCAAAAGGCTTTAAATTCTCAACTTACGCAACTTGGTGGATTAGACAAGCTATCACTAGAGCGATTGCCGACCAAGCAAGAACTATTCGTATTCCTGTCCATATGGTTGAAACAATCAACAAGATTACAAGAACTCAAAGAGAATTAGTTCAAAAATTAGGTAGAGAACCAAACGCTCAAGAAATTTCTGATGCGATGGATCCTGCGAATAGAATTTCACCAGAAAGAATTAGAGAAATTCAAAAAATTGCTTTATCTCCAGTTTCATTAGAAACACCTATTGGTGAAGAAGATGATTCACATTTAGGTGACTTTATTGAAGATAAAGAAGCAACTTCACCTAGTGAATACGCAACTAAGAGTTTATTAAAAGAAGAATTATATTCAGTTATGAAAGATTTAACTGATAGAGAAGAAAGAGTCCTTCGTTTAAGATATGGTCTTGACGATGGACGCCCAAGAACTTTGGAAGAAGTTGGTAAAGAATTCAATGTCACACGCGAAAGAATTCGTCAAATTGAAGCAAAAGCTATTCGTAAATTAAGACACCCAACTCGTTCTAAACGCTTTGGCGATTATAAAGATAGATAATGATTAATTTATCACCTAGATTAAATATGATTGCGTCAATGGTAAAAAAAGGCTCTTGCGTGGCCGACATTGGCGCGGATCATGGCTATTTAATTGGCTATTTAAAACAAAACGATATTATTGTTAAAGGCTTAGGCGTTGAAAATAAATTAGGACCTTATAACATTCTAACTTCTAATTTAAAAGAATTAAATTTAGATATAGAAACTTCTTTAAGCGATGGTATTTCTTATTTACCTAGTTATATTGATACCATCATTATCGCCGGAATGGGAAAAGATACGATTATTAAAATATTTAATGATTCATTAGATAGATTATTGTTGCTTGATAATATTATTATTTCAAGCCATGGTAAAATGGATGAAATAAGAACTTATTTAGTTTCTAAAGGTTATTATATCGATAATGAAGATTGCATTATTGATGAAAATAAATATTATGAAGTATCTTTATTTAAAAAAGGTCATAAAGATTATTCACCTTTGCAAATAAAATATGGACCAATATTATTAAGAAATAAGAATGAATATTTTATTAAACATATTCAAACTCAACTTTCTAAAATCGAAAATCTTCAAAAAGAAAATCTACCTTTAGATAGAGTTGAAGAAATTATCAATGATATAAAAGAATATAAACAAGTATTAGACTTCTAGACTTAGAAGTCTTTTTTTACAAATTTTTAGGATTTTTAAAAAATATTGCTCATTATTATTAGTGTCGGGAGATTATTCTTCCGATGAACTTAGTAAATAAGGACTTAAATACTAGAGCAAGAAGAAAAGCTCTTTTGACTTAAAGTGAGACCTTGAATTTGAACGATATTATTACGTTAATTTTAATACTAATGATAC
>CAVFKD010000005.1:0-36149 GCA_963623095.1 bacterium
ATATTAAATATATAGTATAATAATAAAAGTTATAGACATTAAAACTATTTCTTATTTTGTTGGAGGTTTACTCATATGCAAAAATTAATTAAAAAATACATATTATTATTCTTATTTCTATCGTCAATAGAAATATTAGGCGCGGCAGTATTATTTTTGTTACACACATTTAATTACAAACATATGGCAGAAGTAGCTATCATTGTTTTAGTTGGTGTTATTTTACTAGATGCACTTGCTTTAATCTTTGCTTTATCAAGAGTAATGAAAGCTAAACAAAAAAATGATGTCTCAACAGTTGAAATAGTTGGTGAAGGTATTCAAGAAGTATATAACTTTGGCCAAATGGGTATTATGATTGTTGATGATAATGATTGTGTTATTTGGGCAAATGAATGGTTTACAAATTCAAGAGATAAGATTATTGACCAAAATATTTATCAATGGAATCCAGATTTAATACCTTTACAAGATAAGAGTTCTGATCCTATTAAAATTGAAATAGATAACCGTGTATATTCCGTTAAACATATTAAAGACGCAAATTTATTTATCTATAAAGAAATTACTCAATTATCTACAATTGAAAAATATTCTTTAGATCATGCACCTGTTATTGGATTAATCAAGATTGATGATTACCAAGATAATGCTTCTTTAGATAATGAAAGTAAGTGGAATGATGTTATGTCTAGCTTACAAAAGTCTATCTTTGATTATTCAAAGAAATATGGCTTCTTAGTAAGAAAGATTAGATCTGATTCTTATTCATTAGTCGCGAATTATTCTCAATATGAAAGAATGCTTGAAGATAAGATTTCTTTATTAAATGATGTTAGAAAAATATCTAAAGATGAAGGCATCGACTTAACTATTTCTGTCGGTATTGCTTTAGGTACTTCTGATTATATTAAATTAAATGAATTAGCATCTGACGCGATTGATGTTTGCGCATCTCGTGGAGGTGACCAAGCAGTTATTGAAGAATATGGTAAGAAATTATTATTCATCGGTGGTAAAACAGAAGCTAAATCAACTAGATCTCAAACTAAGGTTAAATGGATTGCAAAATCTCTTGAAACTTATATGCTTGAAGCGGATAGAATCTTTGTCATGGGACATACAACCGCGGACTTAGATGCGATTGGTTCATGTTTAGGTTTTTATACAATCGCTAAACAATTGGGCAAAGAAGTCTATATGGTTTATGATGAAAAACTTGTAGAATCAAAAACAAAACAAGCATTTAAACAAACATTCACCAGAGATGAAATTAAAGAAATTACATTATCTCCTCGTGATTGCTTAGAAAAGATGACAAAAGAATCATTACTTATTTGTACTGATTTCCATAAACCTATAATCGGTATGGCATCTAATTTAATTGATGCATGTTCTAAAATCGCAGTTATTGATCACCATAGACGTGATGCAGACGCAATTGAAAATCCAGTTATTAACTTTATTGAACCAAGTGCTTCTAGTGCAAGTGAATTATGCGCGGATATGATTAAGCACTTAGATAAACGTATTATTATTCCTGAAAATGTTGCGAATATGTTACTCGCAGGTATCTTACTTGATACTAACCATTATCGTAATAAAACATCTAAATCAACATATGATGCTTCATATTTCTTAAAAGACTTTGGCGCGGATAATCTAGTCGCTAACTCATTCTTAAAAGAAGATATTGAAGAACACGATTTAAAAATCAAAATTATGGCAACAGCATTTTTCCCATACACTGGAATTGTTGTATGTGCATATGATGATGTTGACCCAATTGATAGAGCAATGATTTCTATTGTCGCTCAAGATTATCTTGAAATTAAAGGCGTTAACGCTTGCTTCTGCTTAGCTAAAATTGGTGAAAATGATATTGGCGTTTCTGCGAGAAGTGATGGAACAGTTAACGTTCAATTCTTAATGGAAAAAATGGGTGGAGGAGGACACTTTGCCGCGGCAGGTGGACAAATTCGTGATAAGAAATTCAATGAAGTTAAAGATGAATTAATTGAAATATTAGCTAATTATCTAGAACAAAGTAGAAATGTTAGCGATGAAAAGGAGAAAGAGTAATATGAAAGTAATTTTATTACAAGATGTTAGAAACATTGGTAAGAAAAACCAAATTGTTGAAGTTTCAGATGGCTATGCAAGTAACTATTTAATCCCAAGAAAACTTGCAGTTAGATCAACAACTACTGAAATTTATAAACGTGATCAACATATCCAAGAAGAAAAAGAAGAATTCGCTCATAAACAACAAGAAGCACGTGAAGTTGCAGAAAGATTAAAAGATATCGTTTTAGAATTCCAAGCAACTGGTTCTAAAGACGGTAGAATGATGGGAACTATTTCTACAAAAGAAATTGTTAACGAATTAAAAGAAAAATACGACATCAGCGTTGATAAAAGAAAATTTGTTGATAAGTATCCATGCAATGCTTTTGGATATACAAATTTAAAAGTTGAATTATTCAAAGACGTTATTGCAACAATTAGAGTTCATGTAACTGAAAAGAAGTAGGTGATTATAATGGAAAATTTACCACACAATGAAGAATCGGAACGTGTAGTACTTGCTTCCATTCTTCAAACTTCTGATCCTGCGATTGTTACAGAACTCGCGGATCAATTAACAGAAGAAGACTTTTATAATCCTAATGCGACAAATAAAAGAAAACCAGAACCTAGTAAAAACGCTCTTATCTTAAGAGCGATTAAAAATATTAGAAAAAACTCAATCCCTTTAGATATTGCATCTTTAACTAATGAATTAGATGTCAATATGAAAGTTTTAACAACTGTTGGAGGATTAGATTATCTTAAAGAAATTATTGAATATTATTTAGGTGATCGAAATGCACTTTATCACCGTAATACATTACAAGATTTAACTCTATCTAGAAAATTAATTCTTCAAATGGAAGATTGCATTAAAGGATTTGAACAAAAAACATTTAGTGATGTTGGACAATATGTCGCAACATGTGAAAATCAAATTTTAAAAATAACTCAAGCACGTCGAGTATCAGAATTTACTTCAACTGGTGATATTGCAGAAAAGATTGCTTCTGAAATTACTATTGGAGAAAAGAATAAAAAATTAGAAAAAGTTAAATCTAATTATT
The DNA here is from genome assembly GCA_963623095.1 of bacterium. Taxonomy (GTDB): domain Bacteria; phylum Bacillota_I; class Bacilli_A; order RFN20; family CAG-449; genus UBA3210. The sequence continues at coordinate 3,138 of CAVFKD010000005.1, forward strand.
CATTATTAGATTCATATACTCAAGGTTGGGCACCTGGTGAATTTATTATTCTCGCGGCTCGTCCTTCTGTTGGTAAAACAGCTTTCGCGCTAAATTTAGCTTATCGTGCCGCGGATACAACAGGAAGAACTATTGCTTTTTTCAGTCTTGAAATGGAAGCAAAAGCAATTGTTAAAAGAATGCTTGCTTTTACTAGCCAAGTTAATTCAGGAAAATTTGAAGATACTAATAAATTAACTCCAGATGATCTTCTTGCGATTGAAGGTGCGGTTAAAGCAATTAAGAATAATAAATTATTAATTGATGATACTCCTGCAGCAAAAATCTCAGATATTAAAACTAAAGTTCAAAGACTTAAGGCTGCAAATCCAGATTTAGGCGCAATATTTATCGACTATTTAGGTTTAATTACTTCAAATGAAAAATATGATTCTAGACAAAATGAAGTCGCGGATATTTCTCGTCAATTAAAAGCAATTGCTCGTGAAATGGAAGTACCTATTATTTGTTTATCACAATTATCTCGTGATAATGAAAAGAGAACTGCATCCGATAAGATGCCTAAATTATCTGACTTAAGAGACTCTGGTTCTATTGAACAAGATGCAGATAAGGTTATGTTTATCTATCGTGAAAATTATCAAAATGCAGAAGAAATGAAAAAGACTGAAAATGAAGCAATCGATTTAAATAGAAGTCCATTTGAAAATGCTGTACCTACTAAAATTAGTATTGCAAAAAACCGTAATGGTAGAATAGGTATTGTATCTTTCTCATTTTTAATGGATATTGGTTTATTCGTTGAAAATCTCCCAGAAAATAAATATAACGAGGGACAATAACAATGGAATTTCATATTTTTGAATCAGGATCAAAAGGAAATTGCACATTAATTATTTCTAATAATCATCATATTTTAATTGATGATGGTATATCTAAAAAGAAGTTAGTTAATTATTTAAGTCAATATGATTTAACTCTTGATGATATTGAAGCATTATTAGTTACTCATAATCATGGAGATCATATTTCAGGAATAGAAAAAGCTTTTCCTACTCATGAAAAAATTTACGCGACTAGGTTAACTAATTTAGGAATACCAGAAGAGAATTTAATTGAACCTTACTATGATTATCAAATCGCTGGATTTAAGGTAACTTGTTTACCTACATCACACGATGCACCAGGCTCAATTGGATTTATCTTAGAAGATGATGAATCAAAGTTGGTTTATATTACCGACACAGGATATTTATTTGAAAGAGTTGTTGATTTGATTAACAACGCAGATTATTACATCATTGAATCTAATCACAATGTTAGAATGGAAATTAATTCAAAAAGAAGAGCTAATTTAATCAAACGTGTGCTTGGAGATGATGGACACTTATCAAATGTTGATTCGGCAAATTACATGTGTGATGTAGTCGGAAATAAAACAAAACAAATTATTCTTGCTCACTTGTCAGAAGATGCAAATACTCCTGAACAAGCATTAAAAGATTATCAAGAAGAATTTGAAAAAAGAGATGTAGATTTTTATAAATACGATATAAGATGTGCATCTCAACATGAAATAGTATCAGGAGGCAACTTAAAAAAATAATATGGTTAATATTAGATTGTTAGTTGTTGGAAAATTAAAAGAGAAATTTCATAAAGATGAAGTTGATGAATATTTAAAAAGACTTTCTAAATACGCGAAAGTAAGCGTAATAGAAGTAAATGAAGAAAAGATTAAAGATAATTCTTCTTCCAAAGAAGATGAGTTAATCATTTATAAAGAAGGTCAAAATATTTTAAAATATATCAACGAAAAAGATTATGTAATCTTACTTGATTTACATGGTCAAGAAATCGATAGTATCGAATTTAGTAAGAAACTAGATAAGATAATGACTGAAGGATATTCTTCAATCGACTTTGTCATCGGAGGAAGCTTAGGTGTAAGCGATGAATTAAGAAAAGTATCTAAATTCAAATTAAAACTTTCACCAATGACATTTACTCATCAAATGACAAGAGTAATTATCTTAGAACAAATCTATCGTGCATTTAAAATTAATAACAATGAAACTTACCATAAGTAGAAAGGAGGGACACCAATATGAATAAATTAAGAAACGCTTTAATGGATGGATTTAATTACATTGAAGACAAATTAAATGAAATAAATAAGAATGTTATCTTTGAAAAAATAAATAAATTCTTATCTAAAGGTAATCGTAAGTTTGTAGTATTATTATACATTCTTGCATTATGTGTCTTTGGTTTTACATTATTCACGAATTATTTTACTATTCCTGTCTCTGGTGATTTTAAATTACAAGAAATACCATTTTATTATAATGGTTATGATGATTGGTGGACTGCTTTAACAACAGGTCATTTCCCTTTATGGGATGATAATACCTATCTAGGAGCGAACAATATTGGTTCTAATACTTTCTATTATTTATGGAATATATTCTTCTTACCAGTCTTATTACTACCAAGAGCGTTAGTACCTCAAGGACAAGCATTCTTAATTATGACTAAGTTTGTTCTCGCGGGCTTGGTAATGAAGAAATTATTAAATTATATGGGAGTCAAAGAAGACTCTTCAAAAATAGTTGGAATTGCTTATGCATTCTCAGGATGGGGACTTTATTATTTATGGTTTAACCATTTCTTAGAAGTCGCGGTGTTATTCCCTTTAGTCATTTATGGACTAGAAATATTATTTAAAGAAAAGAAGACTAGATACTTAATTGTTGCTTTGTTTATCTCTGCGATGACTAACTATTTCTTCTTTATTATGACTTGCTTCTGCAGCGTTATTTATGCAGTATTTAGATATTTCCAATTATGGAAAACTTATACAGGTAAAGAAAGAGGATTAATTTTAGGTCTTGGATTAGCTTGTTATGTCACTGCGATGTGTTTATCCGCGTTAATCTTATTCCCTGCATTCCATGTCGCTTTACAATCTTCAAGAAGTGGAGGAGAAGGTGGATATTTAGATACATTGTTATCTTTATATAAACAATTCTTCAGCTATTTAACTTCCGGACAAGGCTCTTTAGCGAATGATACAATGAAAGAAATACTTAAAAACATGTTTACTTTCCAAGGTTCATCTGCGACTAAGTATTATATGTATCCAGTTATTTCTTATTTATTCCCTCCAGTATCTTGCTATGATTCAACATTATTTGTTAATTCTGGTTATGATAATACAAACTGTTCATTATTCTTATATACACCTTTAACATTGATGGTTATACCTTCATTAATACAATCTATTAAAGAAAAAAGAGTATCTCATATCATTGGATTCATAGGTATATTATTAATGATATTCTCTCCATTCTTCTATTATTGCTTTACTGGTTTTACAACTGTAATGTATGGAAGATGGCAATTATTTGTAGTAGTCGCAATGGCTATCTATGTTGGTATATCATTAGATAAAATAAATGAAATGAAGAGATGGTATTTTGATATATCCGCGGTATGTATTATTGGTTTACAAATATTTATGTTTATCAAAGCATTAGAATACCAAGGAACAATGTCTTCTAATACATTAGATGAAAGAAAATATTACGCAATTATTACAATGATATATACTTTCTTAATGTATCTATACCTTAACTTTAGATGTAAAAAGAAACGCTTTAAGAAAGGCTTAACCTTTGCAGTAGCGCTTGAAGCAATTGTTGTTGGAAACGTATTAGTCCAAGGACAAGGTACAGTTGATTATGCTTCTTTATACGGAGGTTATGATTCAACTCAATCAGAAATTAGAATGATTAATAATATCAAGAATGAAGATAAAACATATTATCGTATTTATTCTTCATCCGCGGATCGTGACGCGAATAACCTAGGTATGGTTGAATCTTACAGGGGACTTGGTGCTTTCCATTCTATTTATAATTATGAAACTACTGACTTTAATAACTGGTCAAGAATTTGTTATTCAAGAGATGGTTGGTCTATGGGCGCTCATGAAAAAAGAGCGAACTTAGATACCTTCTTAGGTGTTAAATATTATATTGTAAATGCGAATGATTCTCGCTTAAATCGCGGTAAAGGTAATATTATTACTTTAAAAGATAATTTATTCTATACTGGCGATGTTGCAACTAACATTGAAGCATTACCTTATACATCTATCACTAATAATGATGATTACATCATCTATAGTATTGATGTAAAAGAAAATTCTTCAACTTATGATATATATGTTGTTAAATTCATCAATTCTAAAGGTGATATAAAATCATACGATTTAAAATTATTAAACGATGTAAATAGAGATTTAATCACAATTAGTATTGTTGATAATAAATGGGCATTTAATGGTGTTACATTCGCTTTACCAGCTTACCAAGGTGTATTAACTTCCACAAACTATAAATATATTACAACATTACAAAAACTCGATGATGGTAAGGCATATAATGCAGTATTTAATGATGGAACTTCAGTTCAAGTAATTACAAGCTATTACGAAGATAAAAATATTCCATTCGGCTATAAAGAAATAGCTAGAGATGATATTAATGTCTTATACGAAAATGAAAACTTTGTCAATTTAGGCTTCGCTTTCAATGATATGTATTACGCGACTAATATCTCTACAAGTGATTCATATTCTGGTGGCACTTACAGGGGAACTGTTATTCAAAATGAATATGCATATGTACATGGAGCGATATTGGATAATGAATCTATTGATGAAATTACTTCCAAGTATCCAGATACATTTAATAAATATGTCTTAGTTACTCAAAATACTAATTTCTCAAACGATGTAACAGTCGTTAATGTTCCAAATAATAACATTGATGTTTATGTTCAAAATTGGAATCATGAACAAGGTATTGCATTAGATTATGCATCACCTGTTAAATATCCAGCATCTTCTTCTCCAATCTATTGGAATTCTTATATGGACATTGATGTTAAATCATTAAATGTTGCTTCAGAAGCTAAAACCCGTGGAGGAGCATATGTAACAGTATGTGGTAGAATGGGTGAAAACTTAATGATTACATTATATGGTGAAGATGATAATGGTAATGAAGTAGAACTCGCGAGTGATATTCATATGACTCATAATTACGGAGGAAAATCTTACGATTGGAAGAATGATCGTGGATTCTATGTTAATGATCAAGTTACTAGAATCATCGTAAGAGCGTATGATACATTTGAATCAGGTACCCATTTTGCAAAACCTAATATTACATATCAATATTATGATAGTTACAAAGCAAATATTGATACATTAAAAGAAAATGAATTACAAAATGTTGAAATCGGTGTTAATGATGTCACATTTGATACAAACTATTCTCAAACTAAGATGGTTGTATTAACAATCCCTTATGATGAAGGATGGTCTTTATCAAAGAAAGACTCAAATGGCACTTATAGCGATGTAAAACTATATAAAGCACAAGGTGGATTCTTATCCTTTGTCGCAGAAGAAGGAAATTATTCTTATACATTAAAGTATGTCACACCTCAATTAACTAATGGTATGATTGGATTCGGTATTGGATTATTATTCTTTGGTGCATTATATATCGGTATGGATGTTATCTATCAAGATAAGATTACAATAAAAAAGCAACTAAACCTTAAAGCTTAGTTGCGATATCATAGACGATATTCTTTTTTAAGGAGTAGGCTTGGCTTACTCCTTTTATTGCGTCTTTTAATGACTTACCTTCGTCTAATTCTTGTTTTAAGAGAGTTTTAATATCTTCTTCAGTTAATACCTTAACTTCTTTGTTTCCTGAAACTACAATGACCATTTCACCTTTTAAAGTGGTTGGATCAATTGTCACTAATTCATCTAATGTTCCACGAATGTATTCTTCATGCAATTTAGTAATTTCTCGTGCGATAGAGACTTCTCGAGGACCAAATACGGTTAATAAATCATTTAATGTTTCATTGATTCTATGAGGTGATTCATAGAATATTAAAGTCATAGTTAAAGATTTTAATTCTTCTAATTCTTTCTTTCTAATGCTTGATTTTGCGTTTAAAAAGCCATGGAAATAGAAATGAGTTGTATCTAATCCAGAACCGACTAACGCAGGAATAAAAGCATTCGCTCCATTAACGATTGAAACAGGAATATCATTTTCAATACATTTTTTAACTAATCTTGCGCCAGGATCTGATATACCAGGATAGCCTGCATCAGATGTCATCGCGATTGAATGTCCTTCTTTAATTAAAGAAACAATCTTTTCACTTGCCTCATTTTCGTTATGTTCATGACAAGCGATAGATGGTTTAGAAATACCATATAAATGAAGTAAACTCGCGGTAGTTCTAGTATCTTCAGAAGCGACATAATCAACTGAATTAAGGATTTCTAAAGCTCTAGAAGAGATTTCTTTAGTGTTACCAATTGGTGTTGCGACTAGATATAATAATTGTTCGTTATTTTCAAAAGACTTAGTTCTTTTCATCTTTTATTTCTCCATTTGATGGCTTGTTATTAGAAAATTTATTGTTGTAAGGTTTCTTATTTGGATGGTTATATTGTTGATTGACATATTGAGCATTAGAATTTTCATCTCTTGGTAATAACGCGTCTTTGATTTCTTCATAATCAACAAATAATACATTTTCTTTGTTTTCTAATCTGATTGATTTAGTAATAACGTTCATTGATGTAATTTTATAAATTGCATCATTATATTTAACTTTAGTGCCAATTCTTGGTAATGATTTTTGTAAATCAGTATATGCTTCGTTTTCGTATTTTAAACAACAGATGAGTTTTCCGCAATGACCGGATAACTTTGGAATATTTAAAGCGAGCATTTGGTTTTTAGCCATAGTGATGGAAATACCATCAAATTCATTTAAGAAAGTAGAGCAACAAAGCTTTAATCCGCAGATACCAATTCCACCAATCATTTTAGCTTTATCTCTTGTACCAACTTGTCTTAATTCAATACGACATTTTAATAAAGTCGCTAATTCTTTTAATAATTCACGGAAATCAACACGATTTTCGGAAGTGTAATAGATGATGATTTTGGATGCATCTAACATGTATTCACATGTGATGATCTTCATATCAAGATTTAATTTATCCGCGCATTGTTGGATTTCTTTAACGTTTTTGGCTGCTTTTTCTTTGTTTAAATTAAATGTTGTAAAATCTAAATCTGTACCTCTTTTAACAAAAGTAGGATAAGTTTCAGGATTGTCGATTTCTTTTTCTTTGACTTGAGACATAACACGTCCTAATTCTATGCCTCTAGTTGTTTCAACAATCGCTAAATCGTCTTGCTTTAATGTATCATCATCAGTGATAAAATACATTGGTTTTTCTAAACCAAAGACATAAATTTTAACTAATAATTTAGTATTTTCACTCATGTTATTTTTCTCCTTCTAATATTTTAATAAAGATGTGTTCTAGAATTAATGGTTTATAGACATTTAAATCTATTTTACTTCTAACTAGCATAATTTCTAGATAGATAGATTCTACATCTTTAAATAAGTCTTTTATTTTTAATAAATCTTCTTTTTTTGATTTTAAAGATATTTCTTTTCCAATATTTAGATACATAATATCTTTAAATACAACTGATAATAAGTCAATAAATAATCTTACTTCTTCTTTTGAATCAATGAATAAATCTTTTTTAGATTTAGATAAATATACTTGTTCTAATTGATATAAGATTGATTTAGGTTTAGAAACCAATGTATCAATTGTATCTAATATCGCAGATCTAACTTTTAAATATGAATCATCACTTGCTTCTTTAATAATTGTTTCTTTATCTTTATAAACACAAGATAATAATTCTTTATCAATTTCATCTAAAGAAGTAGTGCTTAATTCATCTAATAAGATATTCTTATCAACTGGAAGTAGGGTTAATACTTGGGCTCTAGAAATAATAGTAGGTAAAACTTTAGTATCATTTAAAGTAGTTAAGAATGCATATGTATTAGAATTAGGTTCTTCTAATGTCTTTAATAGAGCATTAATAACTTCATTAGATAGATTTTCAACAAGGTTAATAATATAAATCTTAATACCTTTTCTTTCTAAAGAAGATTCGGATAGGAATGTTTGTAATTCTTCTATATCACTAACTTTGATTGATGATTTAGAAGAATCAAGGATTTTAATATCAGTGTAGTTACCTTCATCAAAACGAATGCAAGACATGCATGTATCACAAGCTAAATCTTCATCTTCATCACAAATTAAAGACTTTGCTAAAAAATTAGCGCATTCAAAAACTGGGGCACCATCACTACCTTTAATAAGATAAGTTTGAGCGACCTTGTTTTGTCTTTTTGCGTTAATAAATGTATTACTAACTCTAGTTTGATATGAAAGTAAATACTTCTTAAAATCCATCTTATTTCTTTAATCTTTCTTCTATTGCCTTTAATGTTTGTTTTACAACTTCTTCTTTTGATTTAGAAGCGTCAATAATAACAAATCTTTCAGGATATTGTTTCGCTAAAGATAAATATCCTTCTCTTACTTTTTTATGGAATGATAATTTTTCTAAATCTAAACGATTAACTTCACGATTCTTATCTGCGTTAATTCTGCTTAAACCAATTTCAGGGTCTAAATCAAAAAGTAATGTTAAATCAGGGAAAGTGTTTTCTGTCGCGTACATATTGATTCTTAAAATATCTTCAATACCTAAATCACGAGCGAAGCCTTGATATGCTAAAGAAGAATCTAAGTAACGATCACAAATGACAATCTTACCTTCTTTAACACTTGGCCATATTTTTTCAACTAAGTGTTGTCTTCTACTCGCTGCATATAATAAAGCTTCTGTACGAGAATCCATCGCAGTGTTTTCTTTATTTAAAATGACTTCTCTAATTTGTTCAGAAATAGGTGTACCACCTGGTTCACGAGTCATAACAATTTGATAACCTTGTTGTTCAAGAATTTCTTTTACTTTAGTTATCGCAGATGTTTTTCCTGATCCTTCAGGACCTTCAAGTGTAATAAATAGTGACATATTAATCCTTTCTTATCACTTTTCTTCCTTCTAGTGCTTTTGTTAATGTGAGTTCATCCGCATAATCGAGTTGAGAACCCATTGGTAAACCATAAGCAAGTCTAGAAATAGTTAAAGGATATTTTTCTAATAGTTTTTCAATATATAATGCAGTTGTTTCTCCTTCTAAATTTGGAGATGTGGCTAATATTAATTCTTTAATAGAACCTTGTTCAATTCTTTTTAAGAGTGAAGCAAAGTTGATATCATTAATACCAATTCCCTTAGTTGGAGATATTGAACCATTTAATACATGGTATTTACCATGATAAGATTTTAACTTTTCAAAAGCTAAAACATCTTTAAAATAGGAAACTACTACAAGTGTTTCATCATTTCTTTCTTCATCGTCACAAAATTGACAAATATCATCTTCTTTGTAACATCCGCAGATAGGACAAATGGATATTCTTGTTTTAACATCTTCCATAGAAGAAATAAATGAATCAATTGATTCTTTCTTCATATCAAGAATTTGATATGCCATTCTTTCGGCTGATTTATATCCAACACCTGGTAGTTTTCTTAATGATTCAATTAAATTAGTGATTGTAACTAGCTCTTTCATAATTAGAATGGTAATTTCATGCTGTTAGCCATTGCTTGTTGAATTTTAGCTTGTTCGTTATCAATCTTAGCGATAGCTTCATTAATTGCGATTTTGATCATATCTTCGAGCATTTCTTTTTCTTCTGGGTCGATTGCGTCTTGATCAATTTCAATTTTTTCTAATTGTCTAGAACCATAAATAGAGACTTTAATCGCACCTCCATTTGATTCGTATTCAAAAAGTGTTTCTTCTAATTGTTTTTGTTTCTTTTCCATTTCTCTTTGCATCTTTTGTGCTTGAGCCATCATTTGGTTAATGTTCATTGTAAATCTCCTTATTTTTTAATTATTTGATTTGTTTCTTCATCGTAACTATATTCAACTTCTTCAATTGGAGGAAGTTTATTAGCTTGTTTTAAATTGGTGAATTTTTGAATTCTTAATGCACAATCTTGGCTTGTTAAAACAAGTATTAAATATTTAGAACCTGTTATTAATTCAATTACTTTAGAGAAACCTTTTTGGTTTTCTAATATAGCAATCTTACTTGCGATATTTTTAAAGTTTGCAACAAGAATTAATACATTCTTAGAAAGAATACCAGGAGTGCATTGCTTTAATGCTGCAGCATATTGACCTAATGATTCAGAAGTAATATAGGAAGATAAATCACCCCATAAACTCTTAATGCGGTCTTTTTCAACTTTGTTACCTTGTAACATGAAGTTTAATGTTTCTTCTTCAGATAATATATATTCGTTTCCAACGTCGACTAATGGAGAAATCTCATAAGCGGTCTTTTTAACACTTGGAGTTGGAATATCTAATATTTCTAATTCTTGTGTTTTAGAAGTGTTTTGTTTTATTTCATCAATCTTTGGAGTAACAATTTCTTTTTTAGGTTCTACCTTTGGTTCTTCTACTTTGTTAACTACTGGAGTAGGAACTTCTTTTATTACTTCCTTAACAACTTCTTTGACAATTACTTTAGGTTCTTCTAGTTTTGAACAGGAAGAAGAAATCTTTAATAAAGCAATTTCAATTAAAGAATTGATATTTGATACATAACGATATTGTGAATAAGTATCTAATAAAATATTTAACATTGTTAATGCGTTATCTTTTGAAATAGATAATGATTCAACTTGTGAAGATGATAATACTTTTAAAATAGATACATCGTTAGTGTTTTTATAAATTAAGATATCTTTACAAATATCAATTAAATCACTTGTTAAACGTTTGATATCAATACCATGAGAAATAAATGAATCAAGTTTATCCATAAATTCTTTTACTTTTGATTCACAAACAAGAGTTAATAAATCGAGTTTTTCATCTGTGGATGTTAAACCGTATAATTCTTGCACTTTATCTAAAGTTAAATTATTTCCAGAATAAGCAATTGCTTGATCTAACATTGATAGAGAATCTCTAACACCTCCATCAGATAAAGAAACAATTAACTTTAAAGCTTCATCACTAGCTTCAACACCTTCTTTGTTAACAATCATTTTTAAATTGTTTAATAAATCAATGTCAGATACTTTAGAGAAATCATATCTTTGAACTCTTGATAAAATAGTAGGCATTAATTTATATGGTTCAGTTGTACAAAGAATAAATACGACATTCGCTGGTGGTTCTTCTAATGTTTTTAATAAAGCATTAAATGCTTCATTAGTCATCATGTGAACTTCATCGATAATGTATACTTTGTATCTACCTAAACTTGGTGCATATTTAACCTTTGCGATAAGATCTCTAATATCATCAATACCTCTGTTACTCGCTGCATCTAATTCAATGACATCAGGATGAGAACCTTCCATTAATGATAAACAGTTCGCGCATTTATTACATTGGCATCCGAAACCTTCTTCACAGTTTAAAGCCTTGGCAAATAATCTTGCCATTGAAGTTTTACCTGTTCCACGAGGACCACAGAATAAATATGCATGTGCAATTTTGTTTTCCTTAATTGCGTTTTGTAATGTTTTTACTACATGTCCTTGACCTGCGACTGATCCGAAAGTACTAGGACGATATGTACGATATAAAGCTTTATAAGACATTTTTAAATCACCCAAAAAGATTATACAACTTTTAAGTTGTATTTAAAATAAAAATGTCCTTAATGTGTATAATGAGTCTTAATCGTTTAATATGGCAACATTAATCATAGATTCTTCTTTTAATGAACCTGAATGTGCACCCTTCATATAGTCCCCATCTTTAATAGTGAAACCATATGAAGAAATCGATGTAGCCATATAATCACCTAAGAAATCATCGAAATTTGGATGAACTTCACCTTCACCAAAGAAACCAAGTGAAATAACTTCTTCTTTGGTGAATAATTTAAAATATTGTCCGTAATATTTGTTAAAAGCTTTTACAAAGTTTTCTTTTTGGCCTTCTTTTACATGGAAAAATGAACTTCTAGAATCTAATGAATGCATGATTTTTAAAGTAGAAGCAAAATCTTCATGCTCATAAATATTAAACCATTTTGCATCGACTAAAGAATGATCGGCAAGAACGATGATTAAATTATCTTTATTTGCTTTTGCGATTTTCGCGACTTCTTTATTGATATATTTAACACATTCATGAACTTCTTTTGCTTTAGTTCCATACATGTGAATTAAACTATCTGGATAAGGATGATACATGTAATAGAAATGAGTTCCTTCATGTTTCATATAAACATCCGCGACTTCAAAGAATTCTTTTAAATCTCTAGGACCTAATGGGTCAATACTACATGGGTATAAAGGTTTTGAATAAACGCCGTTTTTCGCTAAAAAGTCCCATATTTTCTCGTTTGGACAATATGTATCTGATAATAATGGACCTTTTATTTTTTCTTTTGTTTCGGCGTTACAATTTGTAAACATTTCAACAACTAAATTATGTTGTTTGAAATATTGTTGCCAACCTAAAAATCCTGTCTCTATAGGATATTTTCCTGTAGTGATAGATGTAGTTGCCGCGGCAGTTGTTGGAGGAAAGACACTTGAAACTTCAAATGCTTTCTTTCTTAAAAGATAGTCACTTTGTTTTAAATGTGCTTCTTGTATTGATTTACCCATACCATCAAAAAGCATAATGCATACTTTTTTATATGGCTTTTGATTTAATATAGAAGTTAATTCTTTATGTGGTTCATGAAAACATTTACCAGTAAAGTGTAATAATATCGAATTTGCGATTGAAACTAAGTTGTTTTCTTTATCGTAGAAAAAATAATCCATGTTGTATACCTCTAGAAGTATTATATAACTTTCATATTTAAAAAATAAATATATTTATTTTCTTCAATTATTTTGATATTATTATATAGGCCTTTTAAGGGAGGAAGTAAAAATGGAAGATAAAATGATTGAAAGACTCGAAGCTATTTTAGTAAGAGTTGATGAAATTGATAAGCTTTTATGTGAAGATTCAATTGTTTCGGATGTTAAAAAATTAACATCTTTAAATAAAGAAAGAGCGTCTTTAAGTGAAGTTCATGATGCATATTTGAATTATAAAAAGATGATGTCTGATTTAAAAGATTCAGAAATCATGTCACAAGATTCAGATCCTGAAATCAGTGAATTCGCAAAAGAAACTATTAAAGAATTATCCGCGAGCACACAAAAATTATATGATGAAATGAAAATTATGCTTTTACCAAAGGATCCAAACGATGATAAAAACATTGTTTGTGAAATTCGTGGTGCCGCAGGTGGGGATGAAGCAAACATTTTCGCAGGTGACTTATTTAGAATGTATGTTAGATATGCAGAAACTCAAGGATGGAAAATTCAAATATTAGACTCATCTCCATCTGAAGCAGGAGGATATTCACAAGTAGTATTCTCAGTTAAAGGTGATTCTGTTTATTCAAAATTAAAATTCGAATCTGGTGCACACCGTGTTCAAAGAGTTCCTGTTACTGAAGCAGGTGGTAGAATTCATACTTCTACTGCAACAGTTTTAGTTATGCCAGAAAGTGAAGATATCGATATTGAAATCAGAACTGAAGATTTAAAAGTTGATACATATCGTTCACAAGGTGCAGGTGGACAAAACGTTAACAAAACTGAATCCGCGGTTAGAATTACTCATATTCCAACTGGAACTGTTGTTTCTTGCCAAATTGAAAGAAGCCAAATCCAAAATAGAGAAATTGCGATGAACATGTTAAAAGCAAAATTATACGCTCAAAAGCAAGCTGAACAAGATGAAAAAATTGGCAATGAAAGACGTTTAAAAGTCGGTACTGGTGAAAGAAGTGAAAAAATTAGAACATATAACTATCCTCAAAACCGTGTAACTGACCACCGTATTGGTTTTACCATTCAAAAATTAGACCGTGTTATGGAAGGCGATATTGAAGAAATTATCGAAGCTTTAATTAACGCAGATCAACAAGATAAAATGGAAACTGAGGCTAAAAAATACAATGCTTAAGGCTTTAAAAGACATTGTTAAAGAAGCTTCAAATAAATCTAAACATTATCAAGATGTTTCTTTAAAAGATATTCTTTATCTTATTAAGGAAACATTTTCTTTAGATGAAATTAGCTATATTTTGAATCAAGATAAAAAATATGAAGAAGATTTATTAAAAGATAAATTAAATCTTCTATTTTTAGGTATGCCTGTTGAATATGTATTAGGCTATCGATATTTCTTAGGTAATAAATTTAAAGTTACTGAAGATACTTTAATTCCTCGTAATGAAACAGAAGAATTAGTTATATACACTAAAGAATTAATAAAGAAAGAAAATATGATTAATCCTTCAATCGTAGAAGTGGGTACAGGAAGTGGATGTATTTGTATTAGCTTATCTTTAGAATATCCTAATAGTAAAATTGATTCAGTGGATTTATCTTCTGATGCATTAAATATCGCAAAAGAAAATAATCAAAATTTAAATGGCAAAGTTAACTTCTATAATGGTGATACATTAACCCCAGTTATTAATAATAAATATGACGTTTTAACGTCAAATCCCCCATATATTGATAAAGATACATATGTGCAAGAATCAGTATTAAAATATGAACCTCATATGGCTTTATTCGCAGATAATCATGGACTTGATATCTATGAAAAGATCTTTAAAAATGTTAATAAAGTAATGAATAAACACTCTATTATGACTTTTGAAATATCTCCAGATTTAGAAGATGGATTAATTAACTTAAGAAATAAATACTTACCTGATTTTGAATATGAATTTAAAAAAGATATGAATGGATTGGTTAGATTTTTATTCATGATTAGAAAATAAAAAAATATTCCATTTCTAACTATATAAAATTATAATAATCTTGCAGGAGGTTTATATATGAAAACAATTCACACACGATTTGATGATGAGAATGTAGTAAAAACTCTTTTGAATGGAGAAGTAGTATCTTTTCCAACTGAGACTGTCTATGGACTTGGAGTTGTCTATGATAGTGAAGAAGCTTTTAATAAATTAGTAAAAGCTAAAAATAGAAATCCTGATAAACCATTTACCTTAATGCTTTCTAGCATTCATGATATTGAGCATTATGCAGAAGTTACTCCAGAAATTAAAAAAGTTATTAAGAAGTTTATGCCAGGAGAAATTACTTTATTATTAAAACCTAAAGAAAATCTTTATCCATGGGTAAAATTAAATAGTAAATATATAGGCGTAAGGGTTCCAGATTATGATGAGGTTAGAAGACTTATTCATGATTGCCATAAACCTTTATTAGTTACAAGCGCGAATATATCTGGTCAACCAGTATTAAAAAATTATGAAGAAGTATGTAAAACCTTTGATGGTATTATACCAATTGTTGTTAAAGGTGATACTAGATCAAGTGTACCATCAAGCATCTTTATTCTTGATGAAAATCAAATTACTGAAGTTCGTAAAGGAAACATCCCTTTAGAAGCAGTTAAAAAAGTATACGAAGGAGAATAATATGATTATCGCAATAGGTTCCGATCACGGAGGATTCAAATTAAAACAAGAAGTTATCCAATATTTAAAAGAATTAGGACATGAAGTTAAAGATGAAGGTACTTACTCTTTAGATTCATGTGATTATCCTGATTTCGCTCATAAAGTTGCAACAGATGTATCAAATAATATCGTAGAAAGAGGAATAGTTATTTGTACAACTGGTGAAGGAATTATGATTGCTTCAAATAAACATAAAGGCGTTAGATGTGGATTAATTTATAATGAAGATGTCGCAGCTCTTACTAGACAACATAACAATGTTAATATGATATCTATGGGCGCTAAATATACAAGTATAGAACAAGCTAAAAAATACATTGATTTATTCTTAAATACACCATTTGAAGGTGGTAGACATATTAACAGAGTAAATAAAATTGAACTTTAATTTAGGATTTTTACTAAAAACCTCCATAAATTATTTATAGGAGGTTTTTTTATGCTTAAATGTGAAAAATGTGGTTGTGAAGATCCTCGATATTTTGGTCTTCGCAACGGAAAAGAATATTGTAGAAGATGTATTTCTTTTATAGGTGAAGTGGCTAAACAAACAAATATTAATGGTAATAGAGTGATTGAAGAAAAACTTAATTACCCTTTATCACCTAAACAAGATGAAGTATCTTCTAGCGTTAGAGATAATTTTGCATCAGGGAAGAATACTCTTATTTATGCAGTATGTGGCGCGGGTAAAACAGAATTGGTTTATAAAACAATTGCCTATGCATTAAGCCATGGAATGCAAGTTGGTTTTGCTATCCCTAGAAAAGATGTTGTAATTGAACTGGCTCCAAGAATTAAAGATGCTTTTCCATCAATTGAAGTAACTTCGGTATATGGAGGACACCATGATAAATTAGAAGGTGAGATTATTTTATGTACTACTCATCAACTTTTTAGATACATTGATTATTTTGATTTATTAATCATTGATGAAACCGATGCTTTCCCTTATTCAAATAACGAAACATTGATGAATATGTTTGATAAATCAATTAAAGGTAATTACATCATGATGAGCGCGACTCCATTAAAGTGGATGGAAGATAAAATTAAAAAAGAACAAGGTAATATTTATTCATTAATGGCTCGATATCATAAACATCCATTAATTGAACCAACTAAAATTATTTTACCTTTAGGACAAGAATTCTATATTATCAAGAAACTAAAACAATATAAAAAAGAACATAAACCATGTTTTGTATTTTGCCCTACTATTTATGAAGCGGAAGGATTATATCCTATTTTAAAAATGTTTGTTAAAAACGGTAAAATTGTTCATTCTAAAAAGAAAGATCGAAACGAAATAATCTTTGATTTTAAAAACAATAAATTTGATTATTTAGTAACAACTTCTGTATTAGAAAGAGGAGTTACTTTAAAAAATATTCAAGTTATTGTTTATCATGCAGATTCTTCTATTTATACCGATGCGGCATTAGTTCAAATATCTGGTAGAGTCGGACGGAAAATAGATGCATTTGATGGAGAAGTAATCTTCCTTTGCAAAGAAGAAAATAATATGGTTAATACTGCGATTAACAAAATTAAGGAGGCTAATAATAATGCCCGTATGCAAAATTTGCTTTTGTGATATTAAGATGGATTCACTCCATTATTTTCTTAAACCTTGTATTTGCCAACAATGCTTTAATGCTTTTGATCCTAAATTAAAAAGCTTTAAAGATAATGGAATATCTTATTTTTATATCTATGAATATGATGAACTAATTAAGAAGTTATTATTCCAGTTTAAAGGATGTTACGATATTGAACTTAAAGATGTCTTTTTAGAACGATTTAAATATCTATTAAAACTAAAATACCATGATTATATCTTAGTTCCTTTACCATCAACTAAAAGTGATGATGAATTAAGAGGATTTAACCATGTGGTGGAAATCTTTAAAACCTTATGTTTACCAATGGAAAGATGCATCTTTAAGAAAGTGGATTTTAAGCAATCAGATTTATCTTTTAAAGATAGAATTAAAGTAAAAAACAAATTAGGGATTAAAGATGGAGAAAACCTCACAAATAAGAAAGTATTAATTGTTGATGATGTTATCACTTCTGGAAGTTCAATAAAAGCGGCGATAGATTTAGTCTCTTTGTATAATCCTAAAACAATAAAAGTCCTCGTTTTAGCGAGAAATATGCACTTTATTAAGAAAATTGAAAAGAAAGGAGTTAAATAGATTATTGACAAGTTAGGGTGCATTTTTATACCAAATTGTATTGATTTGCACCCTAACTGAATAGATCTAGGCTTGTTTAAAATTAATAAAAATACTGTTGGAAACAATTTTAAGATTAAATAATTTTTTGCTAAATTAAATACTTTAGTATTTATATAGTAAATAATTTTGTGTATAATAACACGTGAATTACATTATTAGGAGGTTACATTAATGGGTAATTGGTTAGATAAAGTATTAAGAGTTGATG
This sequence comes from bacterium, assembly GCA_963623095.1. GTDB lineage: Bacteria > Bacillota_I > Bacilli_A > RFN20 > CAG-449 > UBA3210. The sequence goes on from CAVFKD010000005.1 coordinate 21,210, forward strand.
AAAGAGCTCTTAAAAAAGTTGAAAAGATTGCAAAAAAAGTCATGGCTTATGAAGATACTATGCGTGCTTTAAGCGATGAAGAATTACAAGCAAAGACTCCTTATTTTAAAGATTTACTTGCAAAAGGCGCTACTTTAGAAGATATTCTTCCAGAAGCATATGCGGTTTGTAGAGAAGCTTGTTATAGAGTTAGAAAAGAATTTCCATTCAAAGTTCAAATCATGGGTGCGATTGTTTTAAATGAAGGTGACGTCGCAGAAATGAAAACTGGTGAAGGTAAAACTTTAACTGCGACTATGGCGGTTTATTTAAACGCACTTGCAGGTAAAGGTGTTCACGTTGTTACAGTTAACGAATATCTTGCATCACGTGACGCTGAACAAATGGGTAAAGTTTATAACTTCTTAGGTTTAACTTGTGATTGTAACTTAAGAGAAAAAGATACTGCAGGAAAGCAAGCTGCTTATAATGCAGATATTACATATACAACAAACTCTGAATTAGGTTTCGACTACTTAAGAGATAATATGGCTCAAACAGTCGCACGTAGAGTTCAAAGAGGATTAAATTTCGCGATTGTTGATGAAGCTGACTCTATTTTAATTGATGAATCTAGAACACCATTAATTATTTCCGGCGGTGAAAGAGCTTCTGCTTCTACTTATGAATTCGCAGATAGATTTGTTAAATCTTTAAAGAAAGAAAGAGATTTTACAATCGATGTTAAAACAAAAGCTTGTTCTTTAACTGATGAAGGTAGTATCGCGGCAGAACGCGCATTCGGTGTTAAAAATATTTATAACCCAGAATACAATGATTTAGTTCATAGAATTCACCAAGCTTTAAAAGCTAACTACATCATGAAGAAGAATGTTGAATACATGGTTAAAGATGATGAAATTCATCTTATTGACCAATTCACAGGCCGTGTCATGAAAGGTAGAGAATATTCAGATGGCTTACAACAAGCTATCCAAGCAAAAGAACATGTAAAGATTAAACAAGAAACTATTACAATGGCTTCTATTACATATCAAAACTTCTTTAGACTTTATAACAAAGTCGCAGGTATGACAGGTACTGCAAAAACTGAAGAAGAAGAATTTGAAAAGATTTACAACATGCATGTTACTCCAATTCCAACCAATAGACCTATCTTACGTTTAGATGATACAGATTTAGTCTATGGTAATAAGAATGCAAAATATAAAGCTTTAATCGAAGATGTTAAAGCACGTCATGCTTTAGGACAACCAATCTTAATTGGTACTCCTTCTGTTGAAGATTCTGAAATCGTTGATAATATGTTAAATAAAGAAGGCTTACCTCATGAAGTTTTAAACGCAAAAAACCATGAACGTGAAGCACATATTGTTGAATTAGCAGGTCAATTAAACGCAATTACAATTGCGACTAACATGGCTGGTAGAGGTACTGATATTAAACTTGGACCTGGTGTAAAAGAAATCACTGATCCAACAGGTAAAGTAAAAGCTCCTGCAGGTCTTGCAGTTTTAGGTACTGAAAGAAATGAAGCACGTCGTATTGATAACCAATTAAGAGGACGTTCTGGTCGTCAAGGTGACCCAGGATATTCTAGATTCTATATCTCTGTTGATGATGAATTAATGGTTAGATTCGCACCAGATTATTTAAGAGGCTTATTTGAAAAAATGGGTGATGAAGCTCTTGAATCAAAGATGGTTATGAACGCAATTACATCCGCTCAAAAGAAGATTGAAGGTCAAAACTTCGATACACGTAAATCATTACTTGACTACGATGATGTTTTAAGACAACAACGTGAAGCAATGTATTCTCAAAGAGATACTTTATTATATGCTGAAGATATTTATGATATTGTTTATAACTACTTCAAAGTAATTGGTAAACATATTGTTGAATCATCAATTGATGAAACAGATCCAAGAAACCCTGTTTTATCAAGTGAATTATTAAAGAAAAACTTAGAACCTAAATATTTAGCTCCAGGAAGCTTTGATTATTCAGGTTACGATGAAGCACCAATTGATGAAGTAAGTGATGAACTTGGTGAAATCTTATTCTCACAATACAACAAAAAGAGAGCTTCATGGCCAAAAGAAGCTGTCGCAGAAGTTGAAAAAATGGTCGCTTTACGCGCAGTTGATAAATTCTGGACAACACATATTGACTCTATGGCTAAATTAAAAGAAGGTATTCATTTAAGAAGCTATGCTCAATCTGATCCATTAAAAGCATATGTTGATGAAGGTTGGGATATGTTCAATGAAATGATTTTAAATATCGCAGAACAAGTAGTTAATACTTTATTACATGTTGAAATTAGATTAAAAACTCCTGAAGAAATGGAACAAGAAAGAAGACAAAGAGATTTAGCGCTTCAAGCACAAGCTCAAAGCCAAAAGGAATTAGAAGAATTCCAAAAAGCTAAACAAGAAGCAAATAATATAAATCCAGTTCCTACAAATGAAAATCTTTCTTCAAACAATGAGGAAAATAAATAATGCTCGAATTATTTGAAATTAAACAAGGGATATCGAAAGTTCAAAATAGCCTTTCTGAACTAGGTGACTCACTTTGACATCGCTTCTAAAGAAGCAAAAATTAAAGAATTAGAAGCATTAATATCTCAAGATAATTTCTGGGATGATCAATCCAAGGCTTTAGAAATAATGAACGAAAAAAACGAATTAAGTGAAATTACTAATTCGTATTTTTCGCTTTCTAAAAGCTTAAAAGATTGCATAGATGCATATGATATGATTAAGACTGAATATGATGAAGATATGCATCATATCCTTGATGAAGAATTAACTTCATTATTAAAGAATCTATCAGAATTTGAAATTCAAACTTTATTATCTAATAAATTTGATTCTTGTAATGCAATTTTAGAAATTCACCCAGGTGCAGGTGGTACTGAATCACAAGATTGGGCAGATATGCTTTATCGAATGTATGTTCGTTATGCTGAATCTCATCATATGAAACTACAAGTGCTTGATTATCAACAAGCTAGTGATGCAGGAATTAAATCAGTATATTTTATTCTTAAAGGTAAAAATGCCTATGGCTATTTAAAATCAGAAAAAGGTGTTCATCGATTAGTTAGAATATCACCTTTTGATTCTAACGCTAGAAGACATACTTCTTTTGCGTCTGTTGATGTAGTTCCCCAAATGGATAATTCAATCGATGTAAAAATTGAAGATAAAGATTTAAGAATCGATACTTATCGTTCTCAAGGTGCAGGAGGACAAAATGTTAATAAAACAGACTCCGCGGTTAGAATTACTCATATACCAACAGGAATAGTTGTCACTTGCCAAATTGAAAGAAGCCAAATCCAAAATAGAGAAATGGCGATGAACGTTTTAAAATCTAAACTCTATCAACTCGAAGTGGAAAAGAAACAAAAAGAACTTGATGCTTTAAGAGGTGAACAAAAAAATATTGAATGGGGATCACAAATTAGATCATATGTCTTCTGCCCTTATACAATGGTAAAAGATAATAGATGTGGATATGAAACTGTTGATGTCCATGGAGTATTAGATGGTTGTTTAGATGAACTTATATATGCTTATTTAAAATGGGAGGTTAAAAATCGATGAAAGAGAAATTAACTTCCTATATTAACAATATGAAATTAAACCCAAAGTTAGTTATTAAGAATATCTTTTTAGTAATGCTTGGAACTTTTATCCTTGCTTTTGGTACTGAATTATTTATTCTTCCTACTAACTTAGTCACCGGGGGAGTTTCTGGTTTAGCGATTGCTTTAAGCAATGTTATAACAATACTAGATAAAGAAGTAATGATTACTATTATTACATGGTTATTATTCTTTTTAGGATTGATATTCTTAGGCTTAGATTTTTCGTTAAAAACCCTATTATCTACTATATTTTATCCTGTGTTTTTATACGCATCTAAAGCTTTAGTTAATGCATGTCCTTTCTTATTATTAGAAAATGCTGCATCATTAAATGGCAATACTGAAATGGTAATATTATTATCTTCCTTATTCGGAGGAGTTATTGTAGGTTCAGGATGCGCGATAACTTTCTTAGGTGGAGGTTCCACCGGGGGAGTGGATATTATTTCTTTTATCTTTTGCAAATTTGTTAAAGGTGTTAAAACATCATATTGTATCTTTGTAGTTGATGCTTTAATTGTTATCCTTGGTTTTATTTTAGATAAGAACAATGATATTGCTTTATCTTTAGAAGGTATTTTATCCGCGTTTATTGTTGCTTTAGTTGTTGATAAAATATTTATTGGTACAAGTAAAACATTTGTCGCTTATGTAATATCTGATAAATATCAACAAATCACTGATGAAGTAATTAAAACAATTGATCGAACTACTTCAATTATTGATATAGAAGGTGGATATACCAAAACTCCTAAAAAGATGGTAATGATATCTTTCTCTATGCATGAATATTCTACCATTATGGGTATTGTATCCCGTAATGATAAGAAGGCTTTTATGACTATTCATAGAGCCCATGAAATCGCTGGAGAAGGTTTTAAGAAAATGGAGGAATAATAAATATGTTAAGTGATGAAGTTAGTAATTTTAATTTAACTAAGATAATTATATATTCAACAATTTTAGTTCTTACTTTAGCTATCGCGATTGTTTTTACTGTTATAGTAAAGAAACATACCAATTATCAAAAATCTAAAACTAATGAATTAGATAATAATTCATATGATTATTATTTAAATTTAAAATTGAAAGATGATTTATATTTCCCTTATTTTGAAACACATGCTTCTGGGGTTAGATATTTACATAAATCTAATGGCTCAAAAGATAAATTAAGTGGAGTAGAAGTAAAAAAGCATTATTCTTTCTATGATGATTCTATTATCTATATTGTTAATAATAGAATGAAATACCAATTGGATATAGTAACTATTGATGAACAAAAATATATAAAACTAAATGATGATATTAAAGATATCGAAATATTAGTATCTTTTGAAACTCCATCCCATTTTTTAGCGAAATTTAAAGTTAATAAATTAACCTCAAATAAGTATGAAATAGAATTAGTTTCAAAAAAGGAGGACGAAGATGACTCTAGAAGAAATGAGAATGAACAAGGTCTTAACTAAAGCTAAAAAGACCAAACAAAACGCTATTGTATTATCAATCGTTGGTATGCTTACTACCTGCGCGATTGGTTTTACCGCGGGATATTTAACTTATAGTAATCGTTATGGAGGAGAATTATCCTCTGAAATGAGAGAATTCTTAGATTTCTATACAGAATTTAAAAATAACTATTATCAAGGTACAGAAGAAAGAGTATTAATCGATGGTTTATATTCTGGATTAACTTCTTCTGTTAATGATGATTTTACTTTCTATACATCCGCGGCTAAAAATGAATCTCAAGACCTTTCTACTTCTGGAACTGGCTTTGGACTTTCTAGAAGCGTTTATTATGGAAATGCATACTTAGAAGATGTTTATAATTCTTCTCCTGCATCTAACGCAGAAATCTATGATTTAGATGGTAATAAGGTTAGTTCTTTAACTGGATTAAAACAAGGCGATATTATCGAAGAAATAAGTAACGATTTTGGTGCTTCTTGGTATGTATTAAAAGATCATTTATCAACATCTTGGAGCGAAGATGCATTTACTAAAGAAGCAGGAACAACTGCTTATTGTAAATTTAAACGTGGAGATAATGAATATATCGCTCACGTGGTAAGAGGATATTATAACGTTGATAAAGTAAAATTAATTGAATTTGATGAATCTAAAAAAGAAGCAGTATTTGATATTTCTTCTTTCTTAGGATCAGGATCTGAAACTACTCCCGCGGGAGAATTATATGAGTATTTATCTGACATCTTCACTAAAGTTGATTCATTAGATAACTTAATCCTTGATTTAAGAGGTAACGGGGGAGGATATGTTCATAATTTCCAAACTTTAATGGGTTTATTCCATGATAATTCTGATATCGCAGGATATTATCGTTATCAAGATGGTAGTTTATATACTTTATATGCAGAAGATGAATCAACTTCTATTAATTTAAATTCAAAGATTAATAAATATACCTTAATTATTGATCAAAACTCCGCATCTGCGACTGAATCATTTGTTATGGGTATGAAAGATTCATCTAAAACAGGAAATAAAGTTCAAGTTGTTGGTGAAATTTCTTATGGTAAAGGAAGAGCTCAAACATTTAAATCAGTATTAGATGATGGTTCAACAATTAGATATACATTCGCTCAAGTTTTATCACCAAAACAAAACTGTATTGATAAAATTGGTATTATCCCAGATAAGATGACAAGTTATAAATCAATCCAAGATGAAACTACATATAACACATGGAGAAAATATATTAAAGGTGTATCAAATAACGATGAATTAGATACTGCAGATAAGAATATTATCTTAACTAGAATATCTTTATTAAGTGGTAATACATATACTGACTTTAATACTGCGATTAAATATATTCAATATTATTATTCTTTAGGTGTTGATGGTATTTATAACCAAGATACCGCGGATAAATTACAAGAATTATTCTCTGATTATTATCATTCCAATGGACCAACAAATCCATATAATGCATTGATATTAGGTAGTGATGAATACGATGTATATTCACCTGCTCAAATGGCAATGATTAAAAAACAAATCGCGATTGTACAATCTAAAGATGTATCTACATTTACTTCATTTAGAGATGCAGTAATCGATTTTAAAGGTGATGATTTATATAACCTTGAAACTTCATATAATCTTGGAGGTAGAATCTCTGATTTAAGAAAAGTTCTAGAATATAGTGTTATTACTGAAGCAAAAATTTAATAGGAGAATCAATATGGAATTTAATGATTTAATTTTACAAAGAAGAGCGTATCGTAAATACGTTGATAAGAAAGTACCTTTAGAAACAATTAAAGAAATAATTAATGATTCTATTCAAGCACCAAGTTGGAAAAATGGTGAAAATACTAGATATTATCTAGCTTATGATATAGAAGCTATTTCTAAAGTAGTTGATGCTTTACCAGATTTTAATAAAACTAATTCCCATAACTGCGTTTATATAATTTCAACATTTATTAAAGATAAATCAGGCTTTAACATCAAAGAAGGAGTAAGCCTTGATTCTTTAGGTAATTGCTGGGGTGCTTATGATAATGGACTACATGATGCATATTTAATTTTAAGCGCGAAAAACCATGGCGTTGATACTTTAATCATGGGTATAAGAGATGAAGTACAACTTAGAAACTTATTTTCTATTCCTGAAGAAGAAATAATTACAAGCGTTATTGCTTTAGGATATGGAGAAGGAAGCACAGCTTTAGTAAAAAGAAAAACATTAGATGAAATATTAAAAATTAAATAATAAAAAAGGAGAATATTTTATGGAACATAGAGATTTTAAATTAGTATCTAAATATTCTCCAACAGGTGATCAACCAAAAGCTATTGAAGAACTTGTTCAAGGAATTAAGGATAAAAAGAAATTTCAAGTCTTACTAGGTGCGACTGGTACTGGTAAAACTTTTACTGTGTCTAATATTATTGAAAAGATTAATAAACCTACTTTAGTTTTAGTTCATAATAAAACTCTCGCAGGTCAATTATATGCTGAATTTAAAGAATTATTCCCAGAGAATAGAGTTGAATATTTTATCTCTAATTTCGATTTTTATCAACCTGAAGCATATAAGCCTTCAACTGATACATATATTGAAAAAAACGCTCAAATGAATGAAGAAATTGAAATCATGCGTTGCGCGGCGATTAATTCAGTATTGGAAAGAAGTGACACTATTATTGTTGCTTCTGTCGCGTCTATTTATGGTTTAACTGACCCAGATGAATACCGTAAATTAGCCTTTGTTATTCATAAAGGTGAAGAAATAGATCGTAAGAAAATCGCGGCTAAATTAACGCTTAATCAATATGTTAGAAATAATTTATCTTTAACTCCTGGTACATTTAGATTTAATGGTGAAGTATTAGAAATTATTACCCCTAATTCACAAGAACATGTCATTAGAATCTTACTTGATGAATGGGATGAAGTAGAAGAGATTCAAGAATGTGATACATTAACTGGTGAAGTATATCATACATATACAGAATATCCTATTTTCCCATCGCATGATCATGCTTCTGGAAGTGATATTATTCAAAAAGCAATTGGAACTATTTCCGAAGAATTATCCCATCGTTTAGCTTTTTTCCATGGGGAAGGTAAATTACTTGAAGAAGAAAGATTATCGCAAAGAACAAGATATGATATAGAACAATTAAAAGAATTTGGATTCTGTTCTGGAATTGAAAATTATTCTCGTCATTTAGATGGAAGAAAAGAAGGTGAACCACCTTATACATTATTTGATTATTTCCCTAAGGATTTTTTATTAATTGTTGATGAATCACACGCGACATTCCCTCAGATAAAAGGTATGTATAATGGTGATAGATCAAGAAAAGAAACCCTTGTTGAATATGGATTTAGACTTCCTTCGGCATTAGATAATAGACCATTGAGATTTGAAGAATTTGAATCTAAACTCAATCAAGTTATTTGTACAAGTGCAACTCCAGGAGATTATGAACTTGAAAAAGCAAATAATGAAGTAGTCGAACAAATTATCCGTCCGACCGGGTTACTAGATCCTATTGTTGAAGTACGTGATGCATTAAATCCTATTTATGATTTAATTGGTGAGATTGACAATGTAATTGCGAATAATGAAAGAGTAATGATATGTACTTTCACTATTAAAGATGCAGAAAATTTAACTTCATTCTTAAAAGAAAGAGGATATAAAGTTGCTTATTTACACAATGAAATTCAAACATTACAAAGAACAGAGATTATCTATCAATTAAGAAAAGGAAAATATGATATTTTAGTTGGTATTAACCTTTTAAGAGAAGGCTTAGATATTCCAGAAGTAAGTTTAATATCTATCTTAGACGCGGATAAAGAAGGCTTTTTAAGAAGTGAAAGATCATTAATTCAAATCATCGGTAGAGCGGCGAGAAATGAACATGGTAAGGTTATTATGTATGCAAGTAAGATGACCGAATCAATGAACAAAGCTATTAATGAAACAACTAGAAGAAGAAGTATTCAAGAAGCTTATAACAAAGAACATAACATTACTCCTAAAACAATTGTTAAACCAATTACCTTACCATTAAAAGTAAGAGATGAAGATGATTTACTTGAAAAGACTAACGCAAAGATGACTCGTAGTGAAAAAGAAAGATATATCAAAGAAATTGATAAACAAATGAGAGAAGCTGCGAAGAACTTTGAATTTGAAAAAGCGGCAGAACTACGCGATATTTTATTTGAATTAAGGGGAGATAAATAATATGGGAAAGATTGCTTTAAAATCTAAATGGTTATTCAATTATGCATATTTATATGATGAAAAGAATAATCAAACTAAAATAAAATTAAAGAAACAAAAAGGTTTTGTTAATGTAGATTTTGATGAAAGTAAATATATTGGATTAAAATTTACATCATTCAGGGATAAAAAATCTACATCATATATTTATCCTGGAAGTTTAGATTTATCTTTCAAAGATGAAAATATGAATACTAAGATCATCAATGATATTGAAGGTAAAGTAATTAACCACGAATTATTTGATAAAAAGAATCTATCTTATATTGAAGATAGAAAAAAGATGATATATGTCTATTTACCTTCTACATATTCTAAAGATAAACCATGTGAAGTATTATTATGCTTTGATGGACATAATGATTATAATCAAAACCCTGAATATACTTCTAAACATGATCCATATGGAAGTATCCAAATGGATAGTATCATTAATGCATATTGCAAAAAAGAAAATAGAAATATTATTCTAGTAGGAATTGATAATTCTAGTGAATTAAGAGAATCTGAACTCACTATGGATAATAAAAAATATGGTAAATATAATCCTAAAATGACTAAAAACTTAGACTTCAGAATGAGCGGTAAACTTGATTCTTTAGATCGCTTTATTAATGAAACTTTATTACCTTTTATTCAAAAAGAATATAATGCGGATTTAAATAAATTATCTATCTATGGTTCTTCATGTGGAGGTATTGCAGCTTTCTATTTAGGATTTAAAAACTTAGGTAAATATAAATCAATCTTGGCTTTTTCACCAGCGTTCGCGATTTATAATTTTGAATCACATATTAGATTCTTATCTAAAATAGATTTTTCTAGAAAAGATTTACCACGTGTATTTTTATATAACGGAGGTAATGATGAACTTGAAAGAATGCTTCTTCCTCAAGTAAAACAAATGGAGACTTTATTATTAACTAAGGGTTATACAAATAAAAACTTATCTTCATTGTATGTTGATTCATTCCCTCACAATGAAATCTCTTGGCGTCTAGTAATGCCAAGAGCAATGGAATTTAATTTTAAGTATTAATAAAACTTTTAAATAACCTAATGGGATGTTAGAAACTATTGTCTAACATTCTTTTTAATGACTTAATTTATAAAAGTCCCTTGGTTTTTGTTACAAATCTTTATAAAACTCCCTTGGAATTTGTTACAAAACTAGAAAAACTCCCTTGGAATTTGCTACAAATGTTTGAAAACTCCCTTGGAATTTGTTATATTATGTGTATAAAGAGGTGACAAACATGTATTTTAAAAGAAAAATTGATGCTATATTAAATCATTGGGTTGAACAAACTTATATTTCACCTTTATTACTTGTTGGAATTAGACAATGTGGTAAGACTAAAAGTGTCAGAGAATTGGCCAAAAAATATAAATTAAAATTAATTGAAATTAACTTTTGGAATAATCCTGACTTTATTCAAGATTTTGAAGGAAAATTAGATGTTGATACAATTATCTCGAACATTTCGCTTAGATTTCCTCAAGTCGATATCAATCCTGATGACACATTAATATTTTTTGATGAAATTCAAGAGTGTCCTAAAGCTAGACTTTCTTTTAAAAACTTTAAATTAGATGGAAGATATAAAGTTATAGGAAGTGGATCATATTTAGGTATAAATGGTTATGTAATTGGCGATTCAACCCCTGCACCTACTGGCTATGAAAAAGTAGTAGATATGAAAACTATGGATTTTGAAGAATTTTTATGGGCATTAGGATACAAAGAAAATCAAATAGATGAGCTGGTTAATTATTTTATAAAAAAAGAACCTATTCCTAATAATATTAATAAATTATATAAAGATTTATTTTTAAAATATGCTTGCATTGGAGGATTCCCTAAAGTAGTAAAAGAGTATATAAATACTAATAAAATTGTAGAAGCATATAATGTACTTAATGATACTGTTTTTGATATGAAGTCTGATTTTGGAAGAAGAAAAAATAAACTTAATCAACCATTATTTAAGCCAAGTGAAGTATCTCGCATACAAAATGTATTTGAGCTTATTCCTACATTTTTAGCTAAAGAAAGTAAAAGATTTATAGTTTCAAAAGTTAACAATGGCTCATCATATGATAAAAATGATGCAATAAACTATTTAAAAGAAGCTCATATTGTTTCCAAAGTTTATAATTTATCTGTTCCTCAATTACCTCTTACAGGTGAAAAGATAGATTCACAATTTAAATTATTTCCAGAAGACATTGGAATAGTTACGTCTATGTATGGTATAGATACAATACGTTCAATTAACATGGGTGAATTAGGACAAGGCAAAGGCGCTTTATATGAAGCATTGGCTTTTGATTCCCTAATTAAAGCGGGAATTACTCCATATTATTTTGCAAAAGATACGGGATTAAAAATAGATTTTGTAATTGCATATAAAGGATATTCTACTTTACTTGAAGTAAAAGCGAAAAATGGAAACACAAAATCAAGTAAAACTGTAATGGCTCATCCGGAACACTATGGCAAAACTAAATTAATTAAAATAGGTGATTATAATGTATCTGAAGAAGGAGATATTATTACTATTCCTACATATTTAACTTTTGCATTAGGAAAAGACAAATATGATTTTTAGAACATAAAAGCAAGATTATTTCATATTATTATATTTTTAAATAACAAGTATTTAACTTATTATTTATTTAAAATTGTTTTATTGCTAAAATAAGTAAAAGAAAGGGAATTATAGAATTAGACAAGATCGATAATTCTATAATATAAGGTATTATTTATGAATTTTATTTTTTTATCACCTACATTTCCTAAAACCTATTATCATTTTTGCCAAGAATTAAAAAATAACGGCGTTAATGTTTTAGGCATCGCAGAAGATTATTATGATAATTTATCTTGGGATTTAAAAAATTCCTTAACTGAATATTATCGCGTTGATTCAATGGAGAACTACGATAATGTTTATCGTGCAGTTGCATATTTTGCATCTAAATATGGCAAGATTGATTTTGTTGAATCAAATAATGAATACTGGTTAGAATTAGAAGCTAAATTAAGAAGTGATTTCAATATTAAAACTGGTAAAAAGGAAGATGAAATCTTATATTTTAAATCTAAAGAAGCAATGAAGGAAGATTATAAAAAAGCAAATGTTAAAACTGCAAGATATCATATTCCTTCTACTTATGAAGAAGGCTTAAAGTTTGTTAAAGAAGTTGGCTATCCTGTTATTGTTAAACCTGATAATGGTGTTGGAGCTTATGCAACATATAAGATTAATAACGAATTAGAATTAAAGAAGTTCTATTATGAAAACTTCCCTCCAATTAAATATATTATGGAAGAATTTATTAAAGGTGATTTAATCTCATTTGATGGTGTAACTAATGGAGATGCAGAAGTAGTATTCTGCACTAATGAAGTATTCCCTTTACCAGTTATGAATATTGTTAATGAACAATTAGATTGTAACTATTATTCAAATAAAGAAATGCCTAAAGATTTAAAGGAACAAGGTAAACGTGTATTAAAAGCATTTGGCGCTCGAAATAGATATTTCCATTTAGAATTCTTTAGATTAACTGAAGATAAAGAAGGTTTAGGTAAAAAAGGTGAATTATTAGGCCTTGAAGTTAACATGAGATGTCCAGGAGGTTATACTCCAGATATCATTAATTATTCTAAGAGTGTTAACACTTATAAAATTTGGGCGGATGCTTTAACATTTAATATTAAAGATGAAATTGTTTCACCAAATCCATCTTATTGCGCATATTATGGTAGAAGAGATGGTAAATATTATACTTATTCTCATGATGATATTTGGAACAAGTATGGTTCTAAAATTAAGATGAATGAAAGAATGCCTCAAATCCTATCAGGTGCAATGGGTAATGAATTCTTTATCGCAAACTTTGATAGTAAAGAAGAAATGGATGAATTCTTCTCTTATTGCGCAAAAGTAAACTTTTAATAATTAACAAGTAGCTTATGACATAAAAATCATAAGCTATTTTTGTTAATAAATTACTTAAATTACCTCTTGCAAAATGAATAACTTAGTTATATTATATTTAAGCACTCAGAGTGCTTCATTGGGACTGTTAAGGTTTCGACGGGGTAAGATGGGTATAAGACGCAGCCGGGTGATCCCCGTTAATAATCAACAAAAAATATCTGGCAACAGAACAAACAACTATTCTTTCGCAGCTTGCTAATTAAGCCACTACGTGTGTCCCTATAGTTGGGATGGAAAGCATCACTTAAGATTTGGTCTCTAGGCCTTAAGCTGGTGTAATACATAGAGAATAAGATCCTACGATGGGAATACCTAGGATACGAAAACCTTATTTCCTAGTAAAAGTTAGATTCGTTAATTAGTCTTAGCTTTTATGAAAATTTCTAGTTAACTAAGCTGTAGGGGATTATATGGGTCTTATTTCGGACGCGAGTTCAATTCTCGCCAGTTCCACCAATTTAGCTATATAGGTCTGATACATTGGTATCAGACTTTTTAAATATTAAGATAACTATTTTTAGCCGATTTTTCATTATTTATTGAGAATCTATTGGTAATTGAATTGGCACTTTTTTGACGCTTTCTTTTTATAATATTTTATTAGCGATTTGACATAATATTAATATTATGAAACAATGTTTATAGGTGAGAAGATGAAAGCAAAAAAGGTTATATCATCAACAATAACAATATTAGTATTTCTTTTAATTATTTGTCTTACTAGTTTAGGACTTGTTTTTAGTGACTCTAATATGAATTCTAAACAAGGTTTACCGGATTTTAATTTTACCACCTTAGATTTTGAAGGCTATGATATTAATGATTCATATTTAAAACAACATATGAAGGGTGAATATGAATTTTATTATAATAAATTTATCGTTTCAGATAATTATCAAGGAGACTATGATGCTATAGTAAAAGTTCCTCATCATTACAAAGGAACAGTGATTAATGGAAAAGAATTGACTAATGCAGGATATGCTTCTTATAAATGCTATGTTAAAGGATTACCAATCGGTACTAAAGTTTGGTTAATCAATAATAATTTTGTTGGTTCTTTTTACGCATATATAAATAATGAATTAGTATTAAAATATGGTTCTCATAATAAAGATGGTAATGCATATAGCAATGGAGGAGACGATTTAACTCTCGAATATATTGTTAAAGATAATAATCCATTAGAAATAGTTTTTGAAGTCGGCTCTTCATTACAAGGAGGATTAACATCTCCTGCAAGACTAGTTATAAATACCTTAGGGAGAAATCCTACAAGTCAATATTTAACTAATAATATCGGTTTTATTGTATTTGGTATTGTTGTTGGATTATTGATATTTTCTTTAGTTATTAATTTAAATGTCACATATCGAAATTTTTCATTCTTTGTTTATATGTGTTTAATTACTTTAATGACTTTCTTTTCAATTGATACTTATTGGAGATTTTTATCTTTTATAAAAATAAATACATATAACTATATTAT
>CAVFKD010000005.1:36159-58914 GCA_963623095.1 bacterium
TATTTTTATTAATCTATTATTATGCTTAGGAATATCATTTAGCTTATATTATTTATTATCAAAAAAAGAATATATTAAAAAGAATAATTATTATTACATTATTTTTGGAATTAACGCGGTAGTTGAAATCATTTTGTATTTTATTTTAATGGGAACTTTCTATCAAGTAATTCCTTTGATGCTTTGTTTGATTAATTATGCATTAATCGCGATAAGCTTAGTAAATAATTTATCAAAAGAAAGATTGATAAATATCCCATTTATCTTAATGATTGTTTCATTGATTTTATATTTTAATACCACGTTCTTTGATTTAGAAAATATTATGATCGCAGGATTAGAACAATCCATTTCTTATATAATGTTGCCTTTAATTATAATCGTTATTGTTTTATATCGAATATCAACTATATCAACAACAAAAAAATATATTAAATTATTAGAATCAGAAAAAGAATCTCTTTATATTAAGGCTGATTCACTAAAGAAACAAATTAGACCTCATTATATTTTTAATTTACTAACTTCAATTGAAGAAGCATATAATGAAGACCACGCTTTAGGTGAAGAGATGTTAACAAGATTTTCTTCTCATTTAAGATATGATCTTAACTTTGATTTAAATGCTTTAATTCCATTTAATGAAGAAGTGAAAAGCATTCTTAATTATGTTGAATTAGAAAAACTAAGATTAAAAAAAGATATTCCATTATTACTAAATATCGAAGAAGATAATATAAAAATACCTCCTTTATCGATAGAAGTATTTATTGAAAATGCGATTAAACATTCTAAAATTGAAAATAAAGAAGATGGCTTTATTATCTTATCTTCATTTATCAAAGATGAATACTATGTTATTGAAATCGAAGATAATGGCGTTGGTTTTGATAATAAAGAATATGGAATAGGAATTAAAAACGCATGTGAAAGAATTAATATTTTGCTAAGTGGTAAAGTAGATATTAATTCAAAAATCAATGAAGGTACTAAAATAAGTATCTATATACCAAGAAAGGATGATTAATATGAAAATAATAGTTTTAGATGATGAAATTGAATCTTTATTATCATTTACTTCACACATGATTGATGTTCCTTTTATTAATATGACTTTGTTTAAAGATGATTATTTAAAAGCATTGGAATATGCTTCTTCAAATAAAGTAGATATTGTATTTTTAGATATTGTAATGCCTAAAACTAACGGCGTTGATTTAGCAAAAGAATTTGTTCGTATTGATCCTAATATTAAAATAGTATTTATTACAGGTTATACTCAGGATGAAAAATCAATTAAAGAACAATTAAAAGATAATTTATTAGGCTTTTGTTATAAGCCTTATGATCCTAATACAATTAAAGAATATATTATCAAGGCAAACGAAAGTAATAAGAAGATTTATTTTCGAATGTTTTCTCATTTCGATGTTTTTGTTAATGATATAATGATTGATTTTCCTCGTTCTAAAGCAAAAGAACTTCTTGCTTTACTAGCGGATCGTAAAGGAGGAGAAGTTACTTTAGATGAAGCAATTACTAAACTCTGGATTGATAAAGAACCTGAATTAGCTAAAAGGTTATACAGGGACGCAATTTGTCGTTTAAGATTAAAACTAAAAG
Organism: bacterium; assembly: GCA_963623095.1. Classification (GTDB taxonomy): domain Bacteria; phylum Bacillota_I; class Bacilli_A; order RFN20; family CAG-449; genus UBA3210. The sequence continues at coordinate 37,783 of CAVFKD010000005.1, forward strand.
AATATGGTATTGATTATATTGTTAACTTCCAAAGAGCGAGAACTTCTTTAAATATCAATTATATAAGCTGTGATTATTACGATTATTTAAAAGGATTAAATGATGATTATAATGGTGAATATCTTCGCCCTTATGAATGGTCAACAGATACTGAACAATATTTAGATAATTTTCATAATAAATAATCTTTATAGTTGGCATTATATTGGCACCTCCTTTATTAAAATGATTTAAAGGAGGCTTTTCATTATGGGTGAAAAAATAAAAAAAAGAAACAGGGGCACTAAATATACCTGGTTTTCATTCTTGGGATTTTTGATTACAACAATATATATTTTGTTAGTAGAATTAGTTTTATTAACACCAGAAAATAGAAATCTTTTCGCAGAAAAATGGATAAATATATTAATGTACCCTTTTATCGGAACAGGCTTATTTTGTGTCTTATTTTTAGTTATACGTTTATTAACATGCTTTATTAGGAAAGAAGCTAAAGTATATAGAGTTAATGTGATATTAATGGTACTAAGTTTTACTATATCTTTTACATGTACATTGTTTGCGGCTATATACATTAAAAATACTTTATTACTAGATGGTTGCTATGGAGGAAGCCATTGCTCAGGGGATGTATGTGAATGCAATGACACAATGGGACATGGTTTTTTAGATTTATTCACAGGATATAAAGATTATTTAGTATGGATAAGTTTAATTTTACCAATATTAGCTATTATCAATTATTTTGTAATGTTTATTTTGATGATAGTAAAAACCAAACCTATTAGAATAACCATTAAAGAAAATAAGCAAAAGAGAAAAGAAGAAAAGGAACGTTCAAAACAAGAAAAAGAAGAACAAAGAAGAATTGAACTTGAAAATAAACAAAAAGAAAAAGAAGAACAAAAACGTTTAGAAGAAGAAAAAGCTAGACTTGAAGAAGAAAGACTAGCAAAAGAGGAAGAAGCAAAACGCCTTGAAGAAGAAAGACTAGCGAAAGAAAAAGAAGCAAAACGCCTTGAAGAAGAAAAGAAAGAACAAGAACGTTTAGAAGAAGAAAAACAAGCTTCTTTAAATAAGAAAAATGAATCTATAAGGTTAGATGATACTGATTCTTCTAGTGATAATGATATAAATGACATCCTTGATGCTTCTAGTGAAAACATGGAAGATAAATTGATAGAATATTCTCAAAAAGTATTATTAGTAATCGCTGAAAAGGGTAAAGAATATAGAGTTAACTTTATTCCTAAAGAATATAGAAAATTATTATTAGAATGTATTTTCTATGATTTATTTGCAAAAGAAAATGACCTTTTATATGGCTGGGGAAAAGAAGATATTAATTGGATGTATAATCAATTAAGTAATTGGTTTAATAATTTATCTGTTCTTGAAGCATTACGTAACCTTATAGAATATTTAAATAATTGGTATTCTAATTATGAAAATAATATTAGAAACGCTAATATGAGTTATGAAACAAAACAAAGTTACATTAATGAAAAAGCGTCCGCAATTTCTGCTTATATTGAAAATACAATAATGAATCAATATTTTAAAATTGTAGAAAAAGAAAATAATGATGATTCATTGGAAGTTTTAAAAAGTATGGCTAATGTTTTAACGACTGGTAAAACATTCTATAATGCAAAAAGAATTTGCGACGATACTTTAATGGGTAAGTTAGCATTATTATCTACCGCGGCTATGAGTATTGAATCATTAAATACATTCTTAACTTATAAAGATAGCCAAAAGCAAATAATGCAACAAATCTTACATATCCATAATGGGTTTAAAAATATATATTTAGAAAAAAACGTAAAGATTGATGAAAAACTTGTTCAAACTACTTTTGAAGATTTCACTAAATATTACTTACGTATTAGAGATTTAACTAAAAATTACTTACGTATTAGAGATTATAAAATCTATTTCTTAAATTTAGTATATATGTCATATAACCAAATTAAAAATAATTATTTCTCAATAATCGCTCAAGATGCAATGAACACATTAAATAATCAAGATATTGTTCCTGAAAAATTATTAAATTCAAAGGCTTTATTAACTCTAACAAACTATTTTAATGATAAACGTGTAGATACTATGAAAGAAGCTATTAATCTTTACTTCCAAGAAGAAAAAGAAAATGAACAATATAATAAAGTAATGAATGAAATGAACGCTAAAGTGGCATCTTTAACGTATGAATTAAATCAAACTAAAACTAAATTTAATCAAAAAACTAGAGAAATGGAAGATGCTTATGAACAATTGAGAGAAAAGAATAATTCTTTGGTTGATGCATATCAAGATCTTGCAGAAAAACATAATTCATTAGTTGATGAACATAATTCACTAGTTGATAAACATAATGAAACTATTGAAGTGGCGCGTGAAATTCGTGATGAATTAAATAGATACTAGGAGGATAAATTATTATGAGTAAATATGATAGATATTTAAAAGAATTAGAAGATTTATCTTCTTATACTGAAAGTGAAGATTTCGCTCCAGATCAATACTTAATCAAACTATATGATTTATATAAGAATGGTAATTTTTTAGCGATTGATATTATCGCAGGGATTTGTAAAACTCTTTACAAGACATTTGATGATAAATCATACTTAGATTTACCTTTAAATATTTTCCTTGCAGGTCCAACTAATGTCTTAGACTTAGATTTTGAAGATCAAAATAATTTATTGTTACATAAAGGTGAATTCTTAACTTATTATGCTTTAAATGTTGATGAAAGCTATAAAGATTTAGCTTTAGAAACACTTAACTACTACGCGGATACTAATAGTGATGGAAGACATTTAAAAGCTAAAGCGTTGTTAAATAAACCTAAATCAGAAGATGATACTTTACAAATGGAATACTATAAGAATTTATTATTAGAATATTTTGCTTATGGTAATGAATTAGATGAAGAAGAATTAAAAGTAGTCAATATTCCTTCTTCGTATCTTTCATTGGACAAAGAAGGCTTGTTTGCCTTAGTGAAAGAAAATAAAAACAACAACGAAGTATTAAAGAAACTATATTATGTCTTAATAAATAAAGGCTTTATTTCATATGCCTGCGAGTTAGCGGAGATTGATAATACATTTATACTTGATTATTACCAAAATAAAGTTGATCCATATGGATATAAGATTAACAAAGCATGGATGAAAAAATCTTCAAAAGCTCCTTTAAAAAATGATAATAGATTTAAAATTATATTTATACTTGATATTATATTTCTTATTATTGATCTTATTGTACCAAGTGCAATATTTCATGATTTTATTTTTGGTTTCCATAGTTACTTCTTTTTAATAATGTTTATTGTTTTCTTGCTTGATCCATTAATTTTATTATTAGGAAGAAAATCAAAACTTTTAAGTATTATTTTCTCGGCATTATCCGCGATAAAAACTTCATTTTTCTTGGTTGGATGCATTTTAGAATATGGTATGGCACCTGATGTAATTTTCTTTGTTATTTTAAATATCGCTTGTATTATCGCAGGTTCTATTAACGCTTATAGAAATAAATTTAATCCTAAAAAGAATAGAGTAAAGTTAGAAGAACAAGAAGATCAAACTTCTTATGGAACATCCTATTTTGATGGAGGTCTTCTTCAACTTATTGGTTATAAAATCTTAGGAAATATAATAATTTTTGCAACTTTTGGAATTGGTTATCCATGGGGAAAGTGCTTTGTTGAAAAATGGTCAGTTAAACATCAAGTTATTGACGATGATAACCGTTTATCTTTCAACGGTAATGGATTACAACTATTTGGAAAATATATCATTTGGTTATTATTAACTATTATTACATTTGGTATATATGGTTTATGGTTAAGTATCAAGATAAAAAAATGGACAGTTTCTCATACTCACATTAAAGGAAATAACGCTAGTGAAGATGAAGAAGAAAGTGAAAGTGCATCTTATTTTGATGGAGGCCTTCTCCAATTAATTGGCTATAATATTTTATCTTTTATTATAACGATTTTCACACTAGGTATCGCTTATCCTTGGGGTATTTGTTTAAAATTAAAATGGGAAACTAAACATACTGTTATTGATGGAAAACGTCTTAAATTCAATGGTAATGGATTACAACTATTTGGAAAATATATCATTTGGTTATTATTAACTATTATTACATTTGGTATATATGGTTTATGGTTAAGCATCAAGATGAAAAAATGGGAAGTTTCTCATACTCATTTCGTTAATGAAGAAGCGTCTAAAACAGACACTAATACATCTTCTACAAATGAAATTAAAACCATTGAAGAAGAACCTAAAACTGATGATACATGGACTTGTTCAAAATGTGGAACAAGTGGAAATTTAAAGAAATTCTGTAAAAAATGTGGTCAAAAGAAAGATGATGGAACTTGGATTTGCCCAGATTGTAATAATGTAAATGATGGTGATTTCTGCGAAGAATGTGGTAAAAAGAAACCTGAATAATTATTCTTCTAATAACTTTTTATAAGTTAAGTTCATACTTATTGCACCTAATGGCGCACTTATAATAATAGCGATAATGGATATTGATAAAACAATAGTTCCTGCATCTATTATTGAAGTGATATTAGAAGAATTACCATAATCTAATAATAAACCTCCTAAAGCTGCTTGAACGGTAGCTTTAGGTAAATAAGAAAGAAGCGTAAATGCTCTTTCTTTTTTATTTAAAGGAGTTTTAATTAAGCAACAACTTACTGCGATTGATCTAAATATTAAAGAAATTAAAACTAATAATAATCCTAACCATAAATATTTAAATGCGTATTCGATATTAATAATTGAACCTACTAATGTGAAAAGGAACATTTCTGCGATTACCCATATTCTATTGCATGAACTAACTAATGATATAGATAAATCAGAGTGAAATTTCTTAATAAAAATACACATAGTTATAATGCTTAATAAAGATGAATAAGAAAAATAATTAGATAATATTTCTTCGACAAAACTAAGACCAAAACTGATAGTGAATATTAATATTAATTTAAGTGTGTCACTTATATTAATCTTTTTAAAAATGAACGATATTATTAAACCTAATAATAAGCCAATACATATCCCTGAAATAATAGAAATAGGTATATTTAAGAAAGTTATAAATGATATACTTCCTCCTTTTTCAATCGTTAAAAATGCTTGGAAGAAAACAATCATTACTATATCATCAATACTACTCGCAGCGATTATTAATTGGGGAATACCTTTTTTAACACCAATATTTTCATCTAATAACTTACCCATCATTGGTATTACTACCGCGGGAGAAACCGCACCTAAAATAGAACCTAGTAAGAAAGATTCTACGTAAGTTAAACTATGAAATAATAAAGGAGCAACTATTCCTATTACACACATTTCTGTAACGGCAGGAATAAAAGACATTAATATCGCAGGTCTACCAACCTTTTTTAGATCATTGATATTTAAAGATAATCCTGCTTTAACTAAGATAATGATTAAAGCAATCTTTCTTATATATGTGGATATAGAAGAAATATTTGGATCTAAAAAATGAAAAGAAGTAGAAGAACAATACGTTTCTAATACACTTATAAGAATGCCAAATAATAAATAACCCACTAAAGAAGGAATATTAATCTTTTTACATAATAAATTAATTAATATACAACCAAATAGAATAAAGAATAATGTAAAGAAAAAGTTCATATTTATTTACCTCCAAAATAAAAGCTGATGCGCTACGAAAAGAATCGTAGACGTCATCAGCGATAATCGCAGTTTAGTTTAAAACTCGGAAGACATCATTTCCTTAGATAAATAATAACATTTAGTAAGTATTATTTCAATTATAAACCTGATAATAAAAGATAGGTGTTGAATAATGTTTATAGACAATATATGATATTTGAAACAACAGATGAAATAATTTTAGATGTAGCGAAAAGATTTAAAAAATAAGAAAGAGTAAAGGGATAACTCAAGTTCAACTGGCCAAAAACTCTAACGTATCTTATGGAACTATTAAAAGATTTGAAACTAGTGGTGAAATATCACTAAGTTCTTTAACTAAACTTTGTGTTGCTTTAGATATAACTTATAATATTCAAGATTTATTTACAAAAGTAAACTTTAATAGTATCGATGAGGTAATTAGATATGGAAAGGTTAAATAATTCTAAAGGTGATTAAATATGAAGATAGAAAATATTAAAAATGAAGATATAGCAAGATGTGTAGAAATATATAATTATTATATTATTAATACATGCCATACTTTAGAAGAAGAACCTGTAAGTGAAAATACTTTTAAAAATAGAGTAGAAACAATATCTAAAAATTATCCTTATATAGTTTATAAAGATGATAATGATATTGTTTTAGGCTATGCCTATATACATGCATTTCATGAAAGAAGTGCATTTAAAAAGAGTGTAGAACTATCTTTATATGTTAGTAAAGATCATCTTCATGAACATATAGGACAAAAACTATTTGATGAAATAATGATTAAAGCAAAAAAGCAAAGGTTCACTAATATGATATCTGTTGTTACAGAAGAAAATAAACCATCGATATTATTTCATCTTAAAAATGGATTTATCTTAGAAGGCACACTAAATAATATTGCTTATAAATTAGGCCAAGATGTTTCAGTGTGTTATCTTAGAAAAGAAATCAAATAAAAAAGCACTTCAGTTTGAAGTGCTTATTTAATTCCTAATAATTTGTTCCAAGAATCTACTTCTTCAGCATCTGGAATAAAGATTTCAGGTACATTACGGAATAATTCATAATAATCAAGTCCATAACCAACTAAGAATTCGCTTCCTGCGACATAGCCTGCATAATCGACATTGAAAGGCATTTTTCTATTGCCTTGTTTATCAATTAAAGCAACTGTAATTAAACTCTTAGGTTGATATTTTCTCTTGAAATAATCAACTAAGAAATTCATTGAAATACCTGTGTCGACACAATCTTCAACAATGATTACATCTCTATCTTTAATATCAATAGAAATATCTTTCTTTAATGCGATACTACCGGTAGTATTGGTTCCTTCATAACTTGATATTTGTATATAATCAACATATAAAGGAATATCTACATGGGAAATTAAATCTTGTAAAAATGGAATTGCACCTTTCATAACTCCAATAAATACTGGAGGATGTTCACTAAAACGGTATCTAGTTGATAGTTGACTTCCGATTGTAGAACATATTTTTAAAATATCTTCATGTGATAATAATGTTTTTCTCATATATAATCCCCTTATAAAAGTAGGTATATATTACCATAAATTTAATATAAAATAGGTTAATAGATACTGAAAACGTTTACAAAAAGATAATTTTAACGAAAAAAATTTATGAATAACTATTTTTTTATACAAAATTAAAAATAATGTTGTAAAATATCTTTCGTATAAAGGAGATAAACAATGAAAAAGTTTTTCGGAGAATTTAAAAAATTCATTTCACGTGGCAATGTCATGGACATGGCTGTTGGTACTATCGTAGGTGCTGCATTTACAGCGATTGTTACTGCATTATCTAATGGTATTTTAAAACCAATCATCAATATGGTCATTTATTATTGCTGTGGTGGAAACACAGATGCATTAGAAAAAATGTATACAGTATTAGTTAAAGCTACAGCAGCGGATGGATCAGTAGACTTAACTAATTCTATCTACATTGACTGGGGTGCATTCATCTCTGCAATTATTAACTTCTTATTAGTTGCATTTGTCTTATTCTTAATTGTTAAAGCATTTAATAATGTAAAAGAAGCTTCAGAAAAAGCTAACGATGCATATACTAGAGCAATTGCAAAACAAGAAAAAGGCTTAAAATTAACTAAGAAAGAAGCAAAAGCTATCGCTGATCACGATGAAGCTGAAGCAAAAGCTAAAGCTGAAAAAGAAGAAGCTGATAGACTCGCTGCAGAAGAAGCAAATAAGTTATCAAAAACTGATGCTTTATTAACAGAAATCAAAGAATTATTAGCAAAGAAATAGTTCTAATTTTCTAACTACAGGCTTAAACCTGTAGTTTTTTTTATTTTTACATTTTTCTTAGTTTTTAAACATTTTCAATGAATAATTTATTTGTTAGAATGGGAATGCAATTTTTGGAGGGAATATGAAGAAAAAATTATTATTATCTATATCTATTTTATCTAGTTTGATGCTTGGATTTACTTCTTGCACAGCTGATGTATCATCATCAACTATTTCTAGTAAGGAATCTACTGAAGTAGCTACTTCTAGTGAAAAAGAAAGTTCAAAAGAAGAACATAGCTCTTCATCTACAAGTCAATCAATTAAAGATAAATACAATGCCATCAGCGTTACTGACGCGGTTAATTTAACTAAAGGACAAAATGATGACTTTGTAAGTGATGAAGTCTTTATCTATGGCTTAATTAAAACAATATCTAATACAACTTATGGTGAAATGACTATCACTGATGGAACTAGTGATTTATATGTTTATGGTTTAAACGATTTTTCTACTTTAAGTGATAAACCAAATAAAGGTGATGAAGTAGTTATTAAAGGTAATGTTAAAATCTACAACTCAAAAGCGGAATTAGGTAAATCAACATTAGTTGAATTTAATCATATCAAACAAGATGTTTCAGACTACACTAGTATGAATGTATTAGAAGTAAGAAATGCATCACAAGACACTAAAGTAAAAATTAAAGGTATTGTAAGTTCAATTACTTATGCGGACAAAATGGTTCCTAATGGATTCTATCTAGTTGATAATACATCTTCAATTTATGTTTATGATAAAGATGTCGCGGCGAATGTAAGCGTCGGTAATGAAGTTGAAGTCGCTGGAACTAAGACTTATTATATCGCTTCTAGTGAAGCAAGCAACGCGGCAAAATACAACTATAAAGGTTCAAATCAAATACAAGAATGTACTTTAATAAGCAATGATAAATTAACTCATGATTTTGATACTTCTTGGATTAGTGAAATGAGCGTTAAAGAAATTATGGATAGTAATCCAAGTGATGATATTACAAATAAAATCTTTAAAGTAAATGCTTTAATTAAGAAAGTAGAAGGTTCAGGATTTGTAAATTATTACATTGATGATTTTGATGGAACTACTGGAAGTTATGTATATACAATGAATTCTGGCAGTGATTATTCTTATTTAGATGAATATGATGGAAAGAAGTGCACATTATATTTAACTCCAATTAACGCAAAATCATCTGCGACAGGTTGTGTATATCGTTTTGAAGTTATCAAAGTATTAGATTCTAATTATCAATTTGATACATCTAAAATCGCAACTTTTGCGTTAGATTACTATTGTTTAGATCAATTTGAAACTTCCTATACTTCTGATCCATCTATCGAATGCGTTAAAGAAATTTCTAATACAATTATTCCTTTTGATAATGTTACTGTTACATATTCTTCAAGCAATGAAGATGCAGTTTATTTTGAAAATAGTGAAGATAATAAAATTATTTTACACACTAAAAACGCTGGAACTTCAACTATTACTATTACAACTCATTATGGTGAATTAGTTGCTTCTAAAACATGTTCTATCGAAGTAAAAGAAAAGATAAATTACCAAACTAAGAGTGTTAAAGAAGTAATTGATACTGAGGATAATACTGAAGTATATGTTAAAGGTATTGTTGGACCTTCATTAGTTAATAAAGTAGGTTTCTATATTATTGATGAAACTGGTTCAATCGCAGTAATGATGGATTCAAGTGAAGAAATGGCAAAAGTTCATCTCGGCGATGAAGTTATTTTAAAAGGTGAAAGACAAACTTATATTAAAAATGGTGTAACTGGTATTGCAGGTCAATCAGAAATTTATGGTGCAACATTAATTGAAAACCTTTATGGAGATCATGCTTATTCAACTGCATCATTTATAAAAGATAAAACACTCGCGGATTTAACTAAATATGAAATCACTGATGATCATACAACAGAAGTGTATACATTAACCGCGACTATTAGTTATGAAGAAACTAATTATTATAGTCGTTACGCATTAACAAGTGGAGATGCACGTATTCAATTATATTCTGCGAATGCAGGACAATATTCATTCTTAAGTAATTATAAAAATCAAGAAGTTGAAATGGAAATTGCCTTATGTAATTTTAACTCCAAAAGTTATTATACTGCGGTATGTCTATCAATAACTGTTGATGGAAATAAAATTTGTAATCAATTAAACTTCTCTAAATAACCAAGCAAAAAGAACTATTTCAAAACAAAATAGTTCTTTTATTATGCTTTTAGGATAATTTTACAAACAAAAAAATCGCTTTTCAGCGATTTTCTTTTTGTTTTATTATTCAGCTTCGATAGCTTGTACTGGGCAAGAAGCTGCAGCTTCTTCAATACTTGCTTCGTTAGCAGCGTTAACAGCGCCTGTTGCTTCTGCTAAACCATCATCACCGATTACAAATACGTCACCAGCGATACCTGTACAGCAACCGCAGCCAACGCATACGTCTTTATTTACTCTCACTTTTGTCATATCATTGACCTCCTAATTACTTTCTCATTATAGCAAATAAAAATTAAATTGCAATTGCTTAAATTAAATATCAAAAAGGTTAGTTTTGACTAATAATAGAGTTAAAAAAGACTAACTTATATTCAACCACTTTTATAGGAAATTTGATTGTTTATAAACACTTAAAAGTATACTTTTAATTTTAAAAATATTTTGTTATACTTTATAAGGAACAAAAGGAGTTTTTTTATGGACAAGAAAACAAGAGTTGAAAAATATAAAAAATTACGTGAAGAAATTGACGATATGGATACTTATAAATTTGATTCACCTTTTCAAGTTAATGAAGAAAAGGATGATGTTGGTATGTCTAATGAAGAACTTCAACAACAACATGTAAAAAAGAATACTTTATCTATTTCAATTGATCAAATTGTAAAAGCTCATGATGAATATACAACCATGATTTCTAAAGATGAATTGAAGAAACAAGAAAAAGATGCGCATAAAATGCAAAATAAAAAGCTATTAATAACTATTGGCATTATCGCTGGAGTAATTGTCTTACTTGCGATTATCATCGTATTAATTGTGCTTTTATTTAATAAATAATTTAGGAGAGATTTTATTATGATGATTAGTGTAGCTATTGATGGACCAAGCGCGGCAGGTAAATCAACCGTCGCAAAAAGGGTTGCAAAAGAATTAGGATTTGTTTATATCGATACAGGTGCAATGTATAGATGTGTTACTTTATACGCATTAAAGAAAAAGATTGATTGTAAAGATGTTGATGCAGTCATTAAACTTTTACCACACATTAAAATTGATTTATGTATTGATGGTAAAGTTTTATTGAATGGTCAAGATGTAACTTTAGATATTAGATCTCAAGCGGTTGTTAATAACGTATCATATATCGCCGCGAATAAAGGAGTAAGATTATTCTTAGTCGAACTTCAAAGAAATATGGCAAAAGATGTCTCTGTTGTCATGGATGGAAGAGATATTGGTACATATGTTTTACCAGACGCAAATGTTAAGATTTTCCAAATCGCAGATGTACATGAAAGAGCAAAAAGAAGACATGCTGAAAACTTAGGCAAAGGCATGGAATGTACTTTAGAAGAAGTTGAAAAAGACTTAGAAAGAAGAGATTATATTGATTCTCATCGTGAATTCGCACCTTTAACAAAAGCTAAAGATGCAGTAGAAGTAGATACTTCATTATTAAGCATTGATGAATCAGTTGATAGAATTATTTCTATTATTAAAGAAAAGGTAGGTATTCCAAATGAGTAGGGGTGTAGTCGCAATTGTTGGTTCACCTAACGTTGGTAAATCTACATTATTTAATCGTATTGTTGGTGAAAGATATTCCATTGTTGATGATGAAGCAGGTATTACTAGAGATAGAATCTATGCAAAAGCAACATGGTTAACTCAAGAATTTACTTTAATTGATACAGGTGGTATTGAAATTGAAAAAGCACCTTTCCAAGTACAAATTAGAGCTCAAGTAGAAATCGCTATTGAAGAAGCGGATGTAATTGTCTATGTCGCAGATGGCAATAAAGGTTTATCTGGCGATGATAAATTTGCTTGTAAAATGCTTTATAAATCAAATAAACCTGTCATTCTCGCAGTTAATAAAATTGATGATATTGAAAAAATCTATAACGTCAATGAATTCTATGCTTTAGGTTTAGGTGATCCTATCGCTATATCTTCATCACATGGTATTGGTGTTGGTGATTTACTTGATAAAATTATTTCTCTTCTTCCAGAAAAGAAGATTAATACATATGAAAACGCAATTAAATTCTCATTAATTGGTAGACCTAATGTTGGTAAATCAAGTTTAACAAATGCAATATTAGGACATGATAGAGTTATTGTTTCTAATATTGAAGGTACTACAAGAGATTCAATTGATACTCCATTTGTTAGAGATGATCAACAATATGTAGTTATCGATACTGCAGGTTTAAAAAAGCGTGGTAAAATCTATGAAGCAGTTGATAAATACGCTGCATTAAGAGCTCTCGCTGCAATTGATAGAAGTGATGTAGTTTTATTATTAATTGACGCAAAAGAAGGCATTCAACAACAAGATAAACACGTAGTTGGTTATGCAATGGAAGCTAATAAAGCAATTGTTATTGTTGTTAATAAATGGGACTTAGTTGAACACAATCAAGATTCAATGTCTGAATTTACAAAGAATATTAGAAAAGAATTTAAGTTCTTAGATTATGCACCAGTTGTCTTTATATCTGCGAAAGATCATTCAAGAATTAATACAATATTCCCTGAAATTATCCAAGCATATACTTCATATAACACACGTGTTGGAACATCTATTTTAAATGATATTATTCAAGATGCTCAAATTGTTAATCCTACTCCTATTTTCAATGGAGGTAGATTAAAAATCTATTTTGCTAACCAAGTATCTGTATGTCCTCCAACATTTATTCTATTTGTAAATAATCCTGATTATATGCATTTCTCATATCAAAGATATATTGAAAATAGATTAAGAGATAGTTTTGAATTTAAAGGTTCGCCTTTAAAGATACTTGTAAGAGAAAGAAAATAACCACTTCATGTGGTTTTTCTTTTACATATTAACTATGTAAGGGCTTTCAAAAAATAAAATACTTGCTAAGTTATATTAATAACTTATAGAATAGAAAGCACTTAGGACTATTATATTTATATAATAGGGAAGGAGAGTTAATGAAGAATAAAACTTTAATGCTTTCATTAATCGCTCTGTCAAGTTTATTTGTTGGATGCGGAAGTACAACTAGTTCTAGTTTATCTTCTCAACCAGTAAGTTCTAGTTCATCAAGTGAAAAAATTAATTATTTAATTAGACATTTAACTACCTTGCATGATCAAAAAGAAAAAAATTACACAATTAAATATGACGGAGGTACAGGTGATAAAGCAGATATTATTTATTGTACTAAAAATGCAGTATACCGCGATGCGAATAATGAAGTCGATATCGAAGGATACGCAGAAGATGAAAATGGTGTATTTAGATTTATAAAAAATGGTAAAAATTACGTCAAGACTGGTTATCAATTTGATGAGAACGATTCTTACATCAAAGATTTATACAGTTTCAATGTTAGTCTAGGCGCTTATAAAGATAAAGTCGCTCCTGTATTTACTTCCTTAGATGTAAGTAAGTATGAAACAGATTTATCTTCATTTCATGGCCAAGATATGATCGACGCAAAAGATAACGATATGTGTTATTTCATATTATGTTTAGGATGGGACCAAACATTCCGTAAGGATAATACTTATGCTTATGTACGAGCTTCAGAAGATACTATAACTTATGAATTCCGTGGTACAGGCGGAGTAATCCTAACAGTAACAATATTTGATATTGGTACAACAACAATTGAAGGCGTGGAAAATTTATTTAATAGTTAAAAAAAGAAAGAGGAAACAAAATGAAAAAGAAAAATTTATTAATTGCTTGTGCATCTTTAGCTCTTGCTATTCCTACACTTGCATCATGTAGTAATGAAACAGTTACTAACAAAGAAATCCAATCAATTTTAGAAAAATTACGTGAAGGCTTTACTCTCGATGGCACAATGTATGAAACTTCTCATACTTTAGATGAAATGGGTGGAACTGAAACAGGTGTTACTGCAGATACAACTTATACTGTCCATTATGCTTTTGAAAAAGCTAGTGATCATCCAAGTGCAGAACGTCATATTATCGGCGCACAAGGCGATGTAGTTAACGATGTATGTGTTGAAGGTGATGATGGATTTGTCTATTATGCAGATATCAACTACAAAAACGAAGTCGAATATTATAAAGCAAGTACAACTTCTTCATCAGGAATTAACTATGGCTTATTACTTGATAATCCATTCAATTACATTTTAGAAAGTGATTTCACTAAAAAAGAAGGTAACACTTATTCATTAGATTTAAAGAAAGCAAGCTTCTTCACATATCGTATTTTAGGTGTTGCAGATACTATTTATGATAGTGTTATTGATACATTTGAATTTACTATTGATGGTGATAATGTTACTTTAAACATTGTTCCACATATGTTAGAAAACCAATATTATACTAACTCATCATATGTTAACGTCTATTATAACTTAACATCTAATACAACATTAACATTAACTAATATCGGTAGCGCAAAAGTAAACTTACCAGAAACAAAAGCTCATAAAGATGAACACGATAGATTATCAAGAGCTTTAGCGAAGATTAATGATAACTACACAATTGATTTAACTTATTATGGTAAACAAGTAGGTTATTCAGGAAGTTCTGAAGAAACAGAATTAAATCATAAATATTACTACACTAAAGATGGTGCATTCATCAAATTTGGTGAAGGTGAAGAAATCGATGCAGTAAGCGATGTATTAATTAAATATGATACTGATGGCGATAGCATTATTCCTTATGGCTACAACGCAGGAACTAACACTTGGACAACAACTAGAGGTATGTCATATTTCTACAACATGGTTGGTATGTCTAAGAGTGTTATTAAACCAATTATCAATGGTGTTGCACCAGAATTATTCTCATATGATGCAGATTTAAATGCATATGTTATCTGTGATGAATTAAAAACAGTTATCGGCGTAGATTGCTTTATTCCATCAATTGATGCAGAAATGGATTATTTAGATGGTTATGGTACTTCATGTATTATTTATATGGATGGAGATAGTGATAACATCGATAGAATTGTTGTTACTGATTACTTTGATAATACATTCTTACAACGTGAAGAATCTTATTCAATGAAGATTAGTAATGTTGATTCAACAACTCTTCCATATTCATATGGTGATTAATTATGAAGAAGAAAATATTAGTTTCCTTATTAGCGTTATCTAGCATATTTTCTTTAGGTGCATGTAATAATGAATCTTCATCTTATTCTTCAAGACATGTAGGACCAACTTCTTCAAGTAGTAAAACAACTTCTTCATCACAAAAAGAAACTAATGTTGCAAATTTTGCTTATGAAGAAAATTCTGATGGTACAATTACTTTAACTAGATATAACTATGATTCATCAACTGAATCAAAGGCATGTAAAATACCTTCAACAATTGGAAATAAAACTGTCTCTGGAATTGGTGCAAGATGTTTCTTCTACGCGAATGGTATTTTAAGTATTGAAATACCTTCAAGTGTAACTTCTATTGATTCTTCTGCTTTCGCAGAATGCTTAACTATTACACAAATTAAAGTTGCAGAAGACAATCCTAATTATGTTGTTGAAGATGGTATTCTTTATAACAAAGATAAGACTACATTACTTTATTGCCCTACAGAAATTTCTAAAAAGATTACAATGCCATCAAGCGTTACTTCTATTGGAGCGTACGCTTTCTATGGTTCTAAATTAAAAGGTAATACCATTACTTGGAGTAACAATGTTACTACAATTGGTGATTATGCATTCTATAAATCAAATATCGCGACTATTGAATTACCTGATTCAGTAACTTCATGTGGAGATGAAGCATTCGCATATTCCAATGTTACTAAATTAAAATTATCTAGTAATTTATCTCATATTGGTTCATTATGCATTACATTCTTACAACAATTAACTTCATTAACAATCCCTGGATCATTAAAAGTTATTCCTAGCCAATCTATTTCTAACAATGTTCGTTTAGCGACATTAGTTTTAGAAGAAGGTGTTGAAGAACTTGAAGATTCAGCATTCACATATAATAAATTAATTAAGAATGTTACTTTCCCTTCAACATTGAAAAAAATAGGTCGTCACGCATGTAACTATTTTGGATATTTAGAAAATTTAGTTATTCCTGAAGGCGTTGAAGAAATTGGTGATGAAGCATTTATTTATGGAGAAAATCTTGCAAGTGTATCTTTACCTTCTACATTAAGAAAGATGGGTGAAGGCGTATTTGCTTATAGCAAAAAACTTCATACTATTACTTTAAATTCTTCTAACACTTCATTTAAATTAAACGATGGTGTTTTATATACATCTGATGATACTAGACTTATTTGCTATCCTTCTAAATTAGGTAAACCTGAAGGAAGTGAAACTCCTACTAGAATTAGTTATGATGTTAAAGAAGGCACAACTCAAATAGACGCAACTGCATTTGCTTATTCTGTATACTTAAAGACATTATCATTCCCTTCAAGTATTACTAGAATTGGTTATTCTGCATTATATTCTTCAAGTGTTACAACTTTGAATATTGATATGAATGAAGGAACATGGGCAAATGTTACTAAAACACAAGAAACTGCGACTTCATCTCAAGGAGCTACACAAGTAGTTTCTGAATGGAATACAGGCTTCTACGGAACAATCAATTACAATAATTAATATTATAAAGCCTAAATGATCAACGAATCATTTAGGTTTTTTTTATTTACTAAATATTTTAACTGATATTTAACTTAGTGTTGGTATACTATCTACAAAAAGGAGGAACTTATGTTTAAACTTTATAAGAATTTATCAAAAAAAGATGTATTCTTTGTTATATTAATTATTGGCTTAACATTTATGCAAGTATGGCTAACAATGAATATAACTGATTATGTATCTGGAATAATTAAAGCTATTACTTATGTCAATTATCATAATAATGTAGATAGTCTTGGAACTATGGGAACTATTATTAATTCGATTGGCTGGGATAATTTAAAAGATGCTTTATCGGTGAAAACCTATTTGCCTGGTATTAACGATGAAGAAACGATCAATATGATTGTTTCTGTCGCGAATGCATCAACTTGGGATATATGGTATAACGGACTAATGATGCTTGCTTTAGCCGCGGGTATTATGGTAGTACAAGGATTAATTTCTGTTATTGCTTCCGCGGTCGCAAGTAATTTATCTACCACGATTAGAACTAAACTATATCGTAAAGTTGAAAATCTTTCTTTAGAAGAGATTAATAAATTTTCAACTCCTTCCTTAGTTACTAGAACTACCAATGATGTTCAACAAATACAAATGGCTAATTTATTGACTATGCGTATGATTTTTGCTGCACCTATTACTGCAGTATGGGCAATAATTAAGATTCAAGCAAGTTCTGCGAGTCTTACTGTTGTTACCGCGGTGGCGATTATTATGTTATTAATCCTTATTGGATCATTAATGTTTATTGCTTTACCTAAATTTAAATCAATGCAAACATATATTGATAAATTAAATGGATCTACTAGAGAAAATTTAACTGGTGTTAGAGTTATTAGAGCTTTTAATGCAGAAAAATATCAAGAAGATAAATTTGATAAAGCAAATAATAATTTTACAAAAGCACAAATTTTTACAGGTAGAGTAATGGCAATTCTTTCTCCAGGGATGTCTATTATTAGTTCTTTATTAACCCTCGCAATATATTGGATAGGTGCTTCTTTAATTAATAAAGGAGAAATTGATTACGCAACTGTTACTAGCTTTGTAATGCTTGCAAGTCAAATTGTTATGGCATTTATTATGTTGATGATGCTTTTCTTACTTGTTCCTCGCGCTATTGTTTCTGCAAAACGTATTAATGAAGTATTAGATGAAGAAATAAGTATTAAAGATAAAGATGAAGAAGCTTCATTTATAGAACAAGGAAGCGTTGAATTTAAAAACGTTTCTTTTAGATACTCTGATGGAAAAGAATCCGCTGTCAGCGATATATCTTTTAAAATCAATAAAGGAGAAACTCTTGCTTTAATCGGTGGAACTGGTTCAGGTAAATCAACTATTATTAATTTAATTCCTCGTTTATTTGAAGCGAGTGAAGGAGAAGTATTAGTTAATGGAGTTAACGTAAAAGATATTTCTCAAGAAAAATTAAGAAACGTAATAGGCTTTGTTCCTCAAAAAGGAATGCTATTTAAAGGTAGCATTAAAGAAAACATAGCTTTAAGTGATCCAAACATGAGTGAAGACAATATTAAAAATGCTTGTGATATTGCTTGTGCAACACCATTTATTGAAGAAAAAGAAAAGGGTTTTAACGAAGAAATATCACAAGGTGGAAAGAATGTATCTGGTGGACAAAAACAAAGATTATGCATCGCTCGCGCAGTAGCGAAACATCCTCAGATATATATCTTTGATGATTCTTTTTCAGCCTTAGATTATAAGACTGATAAACAAGTAAGAGAGAATTTAAAAAATAGTGAAAAAGATGCGACTAAGATTATAGTCGCTCAAAGAATTGGAACAATTATTGATGCTGATCAAATATTGGTAATTGAAGATGGAAAGATAGTCGGAAGAGGTAAACATCAAGAATTATTAAAAACTTGTAAAGAATATCAAGAAATTGCTTTATCACAATTATCTAAGGAGGAATTAGGCTTATGAGAAAACCAATGAATACTAATACGCCTAAGGTTAAACCTGATTACAAGAAACTCTTTACTTCATTAAGACCTTATTACTTGGCTATTTTAATATCTTTTATTTGTATTGCTTGTTCAGTATTAATTTCAATTTTTGCTCCTCAAGTATTAAAAGACTTTACTAACGAAATCGCGGATAACGCCGCGACTAAATCAATTGATATGGATAAAGTATTTACCTATGGTATGACTTTGATCATCATGTATGTAACTAATGCCATATTAAGCTTTGCTTCATCTTTTATTATGAATGAAGTAACTCAAAGATATTCTAGAAACTTAAGAACTCAAATATCATTAAAGATTAATAGAATGAAATTAAAATATTTTGATTCTCATCCTTATGGTGATACTTTATCAATTGTCACTAATGATGTTGATAATATCGCTCAAAACTTACAAAATGGTATTTCAATGCTATTCCAATCAGTCTTTATGCTTATTGGAGCGTTAATCGCGATGTTTGTCACTTCATGGCAAATGTCATGTACGATTCTAATTTCAATTCCTTTAATGATCGTTATGTTAATGATTGTTATGAAAAAAGCGATGCCTTTATTTAAACTTAGACAAGATTATACAGGCGAAGTTAATGGTATTGTTGAAGAAAATTATTCAGGTCAAAATGTTATTAAATTATTCAACGCAGAAAAAACACGTGGAGAAAAATTTGATAAGTCCAATGAAGAATTACATAAGACAATGTTCAAAGCTCAATTCTACGGAGGAATTATGCAACCAATGATGAGCTTTGTATCTTATTTTAGTTATGCTGCAGTATTCTTAGTTGGTGGATTACTTATGGCATATAATAAAGGCATTAGCTTTGGTACTATTACTGCATTTACAATGTATGTTAATCTATTCCAAAACCCTTTAAGTCAAATTGCTCAAGCAATGAATTCACTTCAAATGTCAGGAGCGAGTGCGGTTAGAGTATTTGCTTTCTTAGATGAAGAAGAATTAGATGATGAATCAAATAAACCTTCATATTTATCTAAAGATAATATTAAAGGTAAAGTAGAATTTAAAAATGTTAAGTTTGGTTATACTGATGATAGAATAATCATTCCTAATTTCTCAATTAAAATTAATCCTGGTATGAAAGTAGCGATTGTTGGTCCTACTGGCGCCGGAAAAACAACAATAGTTAACTTATTAATGAGATTCTATGAAGTAAATGATGGAGATATCTTAATTGATGATGTTTCAATTAAAGATATGTCTAGAACAGAACTTAGATCTTTATTTGGTATGGTTTTACAAGATACATGGATGTTTGAAGGAACCTTCAAAGAAAACATTATCTTTAACAAAGAAGATATATCAAATGAAGAATTAAAAGAAGTGATTAAAGAAGCTAATTTATCTCATTTCGTATCTACTTTATCTGAAAAAGAAAATGCATTATTAAAAGAAGATTCTTCTTTATCCGCGGGTCAAAAACAACTTATGACTATCGCTAGAGCGATGGTTGAAAATGCACCATTATTGATATTAGATGAAGCAACAAGTAACGTTGATACTAAAACAGAAATCTTAGTTCAAGAAGCAATGGATAAATTAACCAAAGGAAGAACTTCATTTGTTATTGCACACCGTTTATCAACAATTAAAAATGCAGATATTATCTTAGTTATGAAAGATGGTAACATTATTGAAACTGGTAATCATAACGAATTAATGACATTAAATGGATTCTATGCTTCATTATATAATTCTCAATTTGTTGAAGAACAAGAATAAGAATAGCAAAAATTTCTTTATATGCATCTAGCTACAAGCTTACTAAACGAAGCTATAGTAGAATAAATAAATGTTTGCAAGATAGATATTTGTTTAACGAGAAATATGATATAAAATATCAAATTATACTAAAGTTTCCATACTAATTTATGAAGGGCGAGTTTTGTTGACTCGCTCTTTTAATATTTTAACTAGGAAATTGTATTTGTTAGTCATAGTAAAAAAATATAGTTTTTATGATAATTAATGGAAGGGATAGTAATAACCTTCCTTAATTTGGTCAAAAATATCTTTGGGAACTAGTGAATATCTATTACATTTAGTACAAGAGAGACAAGGATATTCTAAATCAGAATATTCTTCACATTCTAACTAGAATAGAAACCATAATATCTTACTAGTAGAATATCAATATCATCATAATTATA
>CAVFKD010000006.1:0-58407 GCA_963623095.1 bacterium
ACTAATTTAATGTAATTAACCTTTTAAACCGCGTGATTGGCGATCCATATCTTCTACAACGATATCGTAGATTTCACCAAGTGTTCTACAATATTCTAAAACCTTCCAAGGTTCATTTGTATGATAATGGATTTTAATTAATTCGTCATCACCAACTGCGAGTAAGCAATCACCTTTGAAATTCTTTTCGAAATAATCATTGATTGCGTCTTCGTCTAAGTTTTTACCTTCAATTAATAATTGAGTATCGTATCTATATTCTATCATAAAGTCTCCTTTTTAATTGTGATATTCTTTTAAGATAGAAATAAATTTATAGTAAGGATATTCCATTTCATCAAGAAGAGAAAGGACACCATCTATTTTTTTATTTCTCAAAATATCACATACCTTTGATATCATAACATATAAATGATCAAAACACAAATAACCAATTTGAGATTTTAATTTATGTGCGTTCATAAATGCATTTTCGATATCATTTTCTTGGGTGTATTTATAACTAAGGGCCAATAAATCTTCTTTTAAAAATGATTCAAATAAGATTTTTTCATAAAAATCTTCATCATCTAAGAAATATAATTTTAATGATTTATTAACATCTAGTCCTAAATCGCTTAATTTATTTTTAAATTCTTGATTCATGCTTATCCTTTATAAGTATAAATAACTCTTGGTCTACCACCTGTATCATAATCGATACGTGTTTCAACATAATCTTCATCGACTAAATATTTTAAATAATGTCTAACAGTAACAATAGATAAAGGTAGGGCTCTAGTGATTTCTTCACAAGTAACTTCTTTATTAGCTCTATCTTTTAAATAATTAGTTAATGTTAATAATGTTTGTCCTTGGATACCTTTTGTTATTAAACCATTTTCACTCTTTTCAGCTTTGAAACTATATAATGAATCAATTTCTGGTTGAGTTAAATATTTATCGCGATCATATTGTTTAATTGCGACAAATTTATCAATCGCTTTTTTAAATCTTTGATAATCAAAAGGTTTAATTAAATAATCAAGACATCCACTTGAAAATGATTTTCTAACCTCATCAAATTTAGCTTCTGCGGTTACCATAATAACTTCATGTTTAAAACCATATTTTTCATGTAATGCCTTTAAAAATTGTTCACCATCCATCTTTGGAAGATAATAATCTAATATAATTAAATCAACATCATGTTTAGATAAAAAATCTAAAGCATCGATACCATTTCTACTTGTTCCAACCACTTCAACATAACTATTTTTTTCTGTATAGTTTTTATCAATTTGAGCGACCATAGGATCGTCTTCTACAATTAATACTTTGTATTTAGAATTAGTCATTCTTATAGACCTCCCATTTAACAATTATAAATTATTACATAAATAATTTAAATATTGTTAACTTAAATTTAACTAAAAAAGTGACAATAATTGTCACTTTATTTAATCATCCATATTTATTGTATAAACGGTTTTATCGTTATCAAGAGGATTGCAAGATCCTTTGATTTCTTTTAATATTTTCACTATCGATAATAAGATATTACAGATAAAAATTGAAACAGCTAAAATCGCAATAGAGTGAACTAAATCGAATATATTTAATACTAAAGAATTAGATCCTGTGCCACCTAATGGATTAGAAATACCAAATATTCCTAATAATGATCCGACAAAATGACATAAGCCAAATAAACCAATTAAGAAAACACATATATATGCTTCAAAAGGTTTTCTATCAAGTCGGTCATTAAAGATAGTTAAAAAGAATATTTTATAAGCTTTTAAACAACCATAAGTTAATAAACTTATAATGCATCCATAGATAATAAATTCATAACCTAATTCTTGAAACATCTTAATATTCTCATTAGTGAGGTTTATCCCCATCTCTTGATATTTAGTAATTATTTCAGGATTAGATTGAATAGTTCTAACTGCGCTTAAATAGAAAATTCCATCGAGAACATAAATTACAGATACAAGAATTAAAAGTACTTTTAAAATTCTTCTTAATGTGAATAAATTATTCAACAAGGAATTTTTTGGATTTATATCATTTAAATCAGTAATTTTACTTAATTTATAGATATTCATTAAATAACAAATAAATATTAATGGAACAGCAACTCCAATAACTGAAGAAAATACAATCTCTGTTACATTCGCGACTGTTATAGTTATACTTTCTAATGATAATAAATTCGCAAGTAAGGTATAAGCGAAAGTTGTGAGAGAATAGATAATTAAGCCAATAATAAGTTCAATAAATTTATGACTTGTAAATAATTTTTTTAAAGCGATAATTTTATTTGATTCATTTTCTTTAAATGACATCATTTTGTTTACTTGATTATTAAGTTCATCTCTATTCATTATTTAACTTTACCTTCCCATAATGCAATACGTGCTTCTGCACGAATCAATGCTTTTTTTGCTCTCTCTACATCAATATTTGGATTTGTTGCAGCTTCTTGAAGATATTCATTTGCTCTATCAAGAGCTTTTCTTGCTCTATCAATATCAATGTCATCTTTTAAGTTGAAACTTGCAACAATTAATTTAACGCTTTTTTCTTGGACATTTAATATACCTTCACCAACGAAAGCATATACTCTTCCTTTAGAAACGCTGTCAAAATAACAAATACTGGAAGTAACGTTAGTAACTAATGGAAAATGGTTTGGAAGAATAGTTAAATCACCATTACCACTTCTTACATGTAATAAGGTAATATCAACTGGTTCTAAAACTCCATTTGGAGTAACTACACTTAAATTATAAGCCATATTATATGTTCTTAGCCTTTTCTACAGCTTCTTCAATTGTACCAACATATAAGAATGCTTGTTCTGGTAAATCATCATATTTACCATCTAAGATATCCTTAAATGAACGGATTGTATCTTTTAATGTAACGAATTTTCCAGGGAAACCATTGAATACTTCTGCAACATGGAATGGTTGAGATAAGAAGTTTCTAATTCTTCTTGCTCTATTAACTGTGATTTTATCTTCATCAGATAATTCATCCATACCTAAGATTGCGATAATATCTTGTAATTCTTTATATTTTTGTAAAATAGATTGAACTCCACGAGCGACTTCATAATGTTCTTTACCAACAATATTTGGATCAAGAATTGTTGAAGATGAGCCAAGTGGATCAACTGCAGGATAAATACCTAATGCAGCAGTACCTCTATCAAGAACTGTTTTAGCATCAAGGTGAGTGAATGTTGTTGCAGGTGCAGGGTCAGTTAAGTCATCCGCAGGAACATAAATTGCTTGAACAGATGTAATAGAACCTTTATTTGTTGAAGTAATTCTTTCTTGTAATTGACCCATTTCTGTCGCTAAAGTAGGTTGATAACCAACCGCGGAAGGCATTCTACCAAGTAAAGCAGAAACTTCACTACCAGCTTGAGTAAATCTGAAAATGTTATCAATGAATAATAAAACGTCTTGATTTTGTTCATCACGGAAATATTCTGCCATTGTTAAACCAGATAAAGCAACTCTTAATCTTGCTCCTGGTGGTTCATTCATTTGACCGAATACTAAAGCTGTTTTGCTTAAAACGCCTGATTCTTTCATTTCGTAATAAAGGTCATTACCTTCACGAGTTCTTTCACCAACACCAGCGAAAACAGAAATACCATGTTTTTGTGTTGCAATGTTATTAATTAATTCTTGAATTAAAACTGTTTTTCCAACACCAGCACCACCGAATAAACCGATTTTACCACCTTTAACATAAGGGCAAAGTAAATCGATAACTTTAATACCTGTTTCAAGAATAACAGATTCAGTAGTTTGATCTTTAAACGCTGGAGGTTCACGATGAATAGGATTTTTCTTTGTTTTAGGATCTACTGGACCAAGTCCATCAATTGGATCACCTAAAACGTTAAACATTCTACCAAGTGTTGCTTCACCAACTGGGACTTCAATAGGATGTCCTAAATCAATAGCGTCCATTCCTCTTACTAAACCTTCAGTTGCGCCCATAGATACACATCTAGCGACATCATCACCGATATGTTGAGCGACTTCAATAGTTAATTTTCCATCTTTTAAAGGAACTTCAATCGCAGTTAATAATTCAGGCATATGGCCATCTGGAAATCTAACGTCAATAATAGGACCTTGGATTTGAACAATTTTACCAATGTTATTTTGCATATTACACCTCCTAAGATTGTGCATTAGCTCCGCCGACAACTTCAGTAATTTCTTGTGTGATTGATTGTTGACGTGCTTTATTAAATTGAATTTGTAATTTATTAATAATTTCTGTTGCGTTATCAGTCGCAGATTCCATCGCATTACTACGAGATGCAAATTCACTAACTGATGATTCAATAATATAACTATTAATTAAACTTTCTAAATATAAAGGAATAAGAGAAGTTAAGATTGTTTGAGCATTAGGTTCAATTAACATATTCTTTTCTTTGTTAGTTAAAACATAATCTTTATCTTCTTTGATTGGATAAATATCAATAACTGTAGGAATAAATGTAATTGAATTTTTAAAATGAGTATATGCCATCTTTATTTGAGATATTTGTCCCATTTGTAATCTAGACATAATTTCATTTCTAATCTTTCTAATTTCAGAAACATCATAATTGGAAGCTAAATTAACAAATTTATCATTTACTTTGTAACCGTTACGTTTAAAGTAAGATAATCCTTTAGTACCAATAACTAATACTTCATCTTTTTCTTTATCAATTAAAGGAACAACTTCTTTATAAACGTTATAGTTATAACCTCCACATAAACCTAATGTAGAAGTTACAACGATAAATAATGTTCCTTTAGTTTCATCTTTCCCAAAGAATGTTTCTTTTTCTTCTTCATTTAAACTTTGAATAACCATATTCATAAGTGAATGTAAAGAATCTGCGTATTCACCATTATAAGAAAGACGTTTCTTCCAAGATTTTAACTTTGCAGTTGAGACTAGACGCATTGCATTTGTGATTTTTTTAGTTGAATTAACGCTATTAATTCTTCTTTTAGTTTGTTGTAAACCACTTGCCATAATCTAACCTCCTATCTTGCAAAATAATCTTGCATTACTTTATTTAATTTTTCTTCTAATTCTTTAGAAATAATCTTCTTTGTAGTTAATTCATCAATAATATCTTGATGATTTAAAGAAATTTCTTGATATAAAGCATTTAATGTTTCTTTAACTTTAGATGTTTCTAAAGAATCTAAATATCTATTTTTAGCTGCAAATAGTTCAATAATTTGTCTATTTACATCATATGGAGCGTATTGATCTTGTTTTAATACTTCCATTAATTTTTCACCATGATTTAATACTCTTTTTGTTTCTGCATCAAGATCAGAACCAAATTGTGAGAATGATAATAATTCATGATATGAAGCAAGTTCAATCTTTAAAGAACCTGCGACTTGTTTCATAGCTTTAATTTGCGCTGCTGAACCAACTCTGGATACTGATAAACCGGAATCTACTGCAGGTCTTTGACCAGCATTGAATAATTCAGTTTGTAAGAAGATTTGTCCATCAGTAATTGAAATAACGTTTGTTGGAATATAAGCAGAAATATCACCAGCTTGAGTTTCAATGATAGGTAAAGCAGTAATTGAACCGCCGCCATTTTCTTCATTAACTCTACAAGCTCTTTCAAGTAATCTACTATGTAAATAGAAAACATCACCTGGGTAAGCTTCTCTACCTGGAGCTCTTCTTAATAATAAAGCCATTGTTCTATATGCAACTGCGTGTTTTGATAAATCATCATAAACGATTAAAACATCTTTGCCTTGTTCCATCCATTCTTCACCGATTGTTACACCTGAATATGGAGCGATATATTGAATTGGAGCAAGTTCACTCGCTGTTGCAGAAACAACTGTTGTATATTCTAATGCACCAGCTTTTCTTAATCTTTCAACAATATGTGCAACTGTTGAATTCTTTTGTCCAATTGCGACATAGATACAATAACAATTTTTACCTTTTTGATTTAAAATAGTATCAATTGCGATTGCAGTTTTACCTGTTTGTCTATCACCAATAATTAATTCTCTTTGGCCTCTTCCAATTGGAATCATCGCATCGATTGCTTTAATACCTGTTTGAAGTGGAACAGAAACTGATTTACGTGACATAACACCAGGAGCAATTCTTTCGATTGGTCTTTTGTGATCAAATTTAATATCACCAAGTCCATCAATAGGTTGACCTAATGCATTGACAACTCTACCTAATAATCCATCACCAACTGGTACTTCAACAACTGCGCCAGTTCTTTTAACTAAGTCGCCTTCTTTGATAGCTTCACATGAGCCTAACATAACAACGCCAACGCTTTCTTCGTTGAGGTTGAATGCCATACCATAGATGTTATTAGGGAATTCTAATAATTCGTTAAGCATACATTTGTCTAATCCATAAACAGTTGCGACACCATCACCGATTGAAACAACGCTACCAACGTCATTAGTTTCTAATTTATGAGTATACGATTTGATTTGTTCTTTAATTAATTCAGAAATTTCATTTGGTTTAATAATCATCTCGTTTATCTCCCTTCTAGTAATACTTGTTTTAATGAATCTACTTTATTCTTAATAGATGCATCAAAAACATAGTCATTGATGACAACTTTAAATCCACCGATTAAAGATTCATCAATTCTTAATTTAAGATAGATATTTTTATTTATCTTCTTACCGATTGCATTAGCAATCTTTAAAATTTGCTCATTTGATAATTCACTTGAAGAATAAATATATCCTTCTGATATACCATCTTTTTCGTTGGATAAAGTGATAAATCCTGAAATGATATCTTTAATATAATGAGCGCGGTCATTATCAACAATAACCTTAAAAAATGCATTGATATGATTAGAAGGAGCATTGACAATAATTTTATCAATCAATTCTTTCTTTTCATCTTTAGAAATAGTGTAGCATTCTAATAATTTAATAAATTGATCATCTTCATTTAATACTTCATAAATAGATTTTAAATAATCTCTATATTCAGCATTCTTATTCTCTTCTAAAGCTAAACTTAAAAGAGCTGATGCATATCTACTTGCTAAATTATTCATCCTATTCTACTTCCTTAATAAAGTCTTCAACGATTTTATCGTTGTCTGACTTTGTCACTTCTCTTTCTAAAATTGCTTTAGAAGCATCCAAAGCGACATTTACAATTTCTTTACGAATTTCTTCTTTTGCTTTTAATTTTTCTTGTTCAATTTCTTTCGCTAATAATTCTTTTTGATGAATTCTTTCTTCATCCATTTCCTTACTAGCGTTATCTTTAATTGTTGCAGCATTTTTATTTGCTTCATCAATAATTTCTTTTGCTTGGTCATTTAAAGAAGCAATGCGTTGATCAGCTTCTAATTGCTTATTTTTTGCATCTTCTTTATATGCTTCAGCATCTTTAACTTGAGAAACTACGTAATCTTGACGAGTTTGTATAATTTTACGAACTGGTTTAAAAACAAAGAATCCTACAACAAGGAATAATATTAAAGTTGAAGTTAATTGTATGACTAATGATTGCCAAGAGCCAAACATCTTTTCAATAAATGTACCTTGATCGACTGGTTGAGAGTCGCAAGAAGATAAACTTATTAATGAAATTAAACTTACTAATAATATTGATATTTTCTTCTTCATAAAATTAGTGAACGAATAAGAGTAATAAAGCAATTAAGAAAGCATAAATACCAGTTGTTTCACAAAGAGCACAACCTAAGATCATTGTTGAACGAATTGTACCTGCAGCTTCAGGATTTCTTGAAACACCTTCAACACCTGCTTTACAAACAAAGCCTTCACCAATACCAGGGCCGAAACCACCAAGTACTGCGATACCTGATCCTAATAAAGCTAAACCTGCGCTAAAGAATTCGTTGTAGCCTGAGCTTGCTGCGTCTGCTAATAAATTTAATAACATATTTTTACCTCCTTGTTATTTGTTCATTGCGTTAGTTAAGTTTCTCACTTCTTCTAACTTAGCAACACTTTCCTTATATTCTTTTTCTTTTTGATTGTTAATGTCTTCTGGAACTTCATTTTTAATTAAAGCCATTGATAATAATGTAAATACAGTGGTTTGAATGTAAGCACTGAAGACATCAAAGTAAGCGTGTAATACTGGTGCGATAATTGATGCAGGAGAAATAAATCCTCCAGCGATAGTTAAACCATTAACGTCAAACGCCCAATATACCATCTTCATAATAACGTAACCTGCGACTGCATTACCGAATAAACGGAAAGATAAACTTAGTAATGGAGCCCACATTGATAACATATTAATTGGTAAGAAAAATGCCATTGGTTCAATATATCGATGGAAATATTTCCACTTGTTATAATATGCCGCGGTTGCATGTATTAAAATAAATGTAGTTAAACCTAATGTTACTGGTA
Organism: bacterium; assembly: GCA_963623095.1. Classification (GTDB taxonomy): domain Bacteria; phylum Bacillota_I; class Bacilli_A; order RFN20; family CAG-449; genus UBA3210. The sequence continues at coordinate 8,442 of CAVFKD010000006.1, forward strand.
TGTATAAGAATGTAATTGGTGATTCAAAACCTAATAAACCAATTAACATACTTGCGAATAAGTAGATATAAAGTCCACCGTATACCGCACCAGCAATCTTTTTAAATTGAATACCTAAGTTTTCACCAATTGTTTTGTCGATAAAAGAAACATACATTTCCGCGAGAAACATAATTCCTTTTGGCTTTTCTAAAGGATCAACCTTCTTCGATTTAAAAAAGACAATTAAGCTTAATATCGTAATTATGATAACAATTCCTAGACTCACAATGAGTTCTGCAGGAAATATATCAGTTGAGAATGTAATAGCTAATATATTACTCATAATTGCCTCCTTCTGGATAACCATAAATAATTATAGAATTTTAGTGATATTTTTTCTATTGATTTCTAGTTAAAATAAAGTTAATTTTCATCTTTTTTTATGTCGTTCTTCTTATCTAATTTACGATTTACTACAACTAATACAATAATGTTAATTAAATATGAAGCAAGGCACGTTCCAAAGAAGAATAAATTATATCCTCTTGATTGTAAAAAGACGCAGACAAATAGTCCTAATACAAATAAAAGCATTCTACATATATATAATAAGACTGATAAAAGTCTTCTTCTTGCAAATGGTTTTAATAATAATCCAGTAAAATAATATAAAATAATATAATTAATATTTGAAATTATTCCCCCGAGAAGAAATCCTAAAGGAATCCACATTTGATCAATAAAGAAACAAAATGAAGATAATAAAACTAAAACAATATCAATTATAGAACACCATAATAAATTCTTTTTAGCTTCTATTAAATTTTCATTTTCCATATGGGTTTCCTCCTCTTTATTATTATATATTTTTTCACTAACTATATAAAGAAAAAAGACACCCGAAGGTGTCTAAATTTTCTACTGGCGGAGAAACAGAGATTTGAACTCTGGCGGGGCTTTCACCCCCTAATGGTTTTCAAGACCATCCCCTTCAGCCACTTGGGTATTTCTCCATGTTTATTAAGTTTGGTGGACCCTGCAGGACTTGAACCTGCAACGACCCGTTTATGAGACGGGGGCTCTAACCATTGAACTAAGGGTCCTTATAATTGGTGGCGGCAGAGGGGGTCGAACCCTCGACCTGCCGGGTATGAGCCGGCCGCTCTAACCAACTGGGCTACACCGCCATATAAGACATTTCGCTCAATGCCTTATAATAATACCAAACAATTACTTAATAAATCAACACATTTTTTTAATTTTGTGTATTTTTTTCTAATTTTTTAAAATAGCGAGAAGAATAAGCCTACTAATGAATAATAAATACATGCAGAACATATATCATTTATAGTAGTAATCATTGGTCCAGAAGCTACTGCTGGGTCAATTTTAATCTTTTTAAAGAATATTGGTAAAACTAAACCTAAGATACTTGATACTGATAAAGCAACAAATAACGCCACTCCCGCTGAAGCTGCAACTTTCATACAATCAGCAAATATAAAAGTATTTTCTTTGTCGGTATAAACACCTTCATGTCTAATGCATAAGAATGCTAATATAACTCCAAATGATAATAATCCTAAGATAATACCATTAGTGATACCGATAGAAATTTCTTTTTTTGCCATCTTCCAAACTTTCTTTTTAGAAAGATCGTCATCATCATTAATATTGGTTAAAGTAACCGCAAGAGCTTGTGTTCCTCCATTACCGGCCATATCAAATACAACTGATTGGAAAATAACCGCGGCAGAAACAACTGCGATAACTGATTCAAATGCTGAAATAACAGTTGAAACAACTAAACCTAGGAATAATAATAAAATTAACCAAGGAATTCTCTTTCTAATAGATGTAAATAATGATTCATCTTTATCTTCTGAAGTTAAACCAGCAAGTTTATGCATATCTTCATGTAATTCACTTGTAACAAGTTCAACAACGTCATTCGCAGTTAATGCACCGATGACTACTTCTTTTTCATCAATAACAGGAATAATTTTTTCGTTATAATCTTTGATATCATTAATAACATCATCAATTTTTGCATGTGCTTGTAATGCTGGATAAGAAGTAATAGCTTTAGCCATTAATTCATCACCTTGACGAGCGATGATTAAATCATTTAAATTTAACGCACCAACAAACTTGCCATCTTTATCAGTAATAAAGATAACTGAAATGTTATCGTTATCTTTAGCTTGGTCAATAACTTTCTTCATGGCTTTTTTAACATCGTCAGTATCTAAGATAGTGACGTAGTTAGTAGTCATTAAAGAACCAACTTCATCTTCTTCGAATGATAAAATTAATTGAATATCTTCTTTTACTTCATCATCTTCGATTAAGTTTAAAATTTTCTCTCTATCTTCATCTTCCATTTCTTGAAGAACATCGACCGCATCATCTGCATCCATGTTTTCAATAATATCCGCGGCTTGATCTTCTTTCATGTAGTCTAAGAATTCATCTTTATCTTCTACATAAGTTAAAATATCAGAAGCTTCTTCCGCACCTAAGATTTTAGTTAAAGTTGCTTTTTCTTCATCAGATAAGAATTCAAAAGCATCCGCGACGTCTGAATCGTGGTAATGAGAGAGTTTTTCTTTCTTTTCTTTATTAGAAATATTAGATCTGACAATATCTAAAATTTCTTGAATTAATTCATTCATATTTTACCTCCTATAAGAGGCATTTAATATGTAATTATTTTAAGAACATGGTAAAAATGCCTCTAAAACCAAGTCTATTAATTTCTCGCGGTTTCGAATTATCCATTTTTACCATCTCCTTTCTATTTAAGATAAATTAATCGTTATTCTTTACTAAGAATTCAGATACTTTGTTACGAGCGATATCTTTCTTCATATCGTCTTTATGTAACGCTAAAGTTTGATCAATTTGTTCTTGTGTTAAATTATATTGTGCTTTCATTAAAGCAACTTGTGAATTTAATTCTTCATCAGTTACAATAATATTTTCTAATTTTGCAATTTCATCAAAGATTGTATCAATCTTAGTTGATTTAATTGCTTCTGGTTCAATTTCTTTCTTGAAATCATCCATTGTAGAATTAATCATTTGTAAATAGCCATCAATATTTGAACCATATTGAGCCATTGCTCTATCGTAATAATCAATCATATCTTGAACTTTCTTATCAGATTCTTCTTTAGAAACTTCAATTTCAGAATTTTCAACAATATGGTCTAATAATTTTGTTAAATAATCATTTAACATCTTATTTTCTTTTTGAAGATACATTTGATTCTTTAATTCTTTTTTGAATTCTTCAACGCTATTTAATCCATATTGTTTTACAAATTCATCATTTAATGTAGCTTCTTTCTTTTCTTTAACTGCATTAATTTTGCATTTGAATACTGCTGGTTTTCCTTTTAAATTTTCAGCTTGATAATTTTCAGGGAATGTAACATTTACATCAACATTATCACCTTTTTTGAAGCCAACTAATTGTTCTTCAAATCCAGGAATAAATGTATTAGATCCTAATTCAAGATCATATCCTTCACCTTTACCGCCTTCAAAAGCAACTCCATCACAGAATCCTTCAAAGTCAATGTTAACAACTGAACCATTTTTAGATTCACCATCTACTTCTTCAAAAGTAGATGCTTGTTTTAACATATTTGCGATTTCAAGTTCGACTTCTTCGTCTTTAACTTCTTCTGCGTGAATTTTGCCAAGTTTGTTTTCTTTGTATTGTCCGATTTTCATTTTTTAAATACCTTTCTAAGTGTGTAATTAAACATTTGTCTAACCTTAAATATTATATTAAAAAAAGCTAATAGAAACACATAAAAATTTTCAAAAATAGAAAAAAAGATTGTGTAAGTGTCTTCACACCTACACAACCTTCTTAATCTACTTCTATTTGTTTAATTGTAAACTCATTTCCTTTAAGTAAATATGTATTTTCAGAACCGCAGAAAGGACAAGTTTTACCATGTTCAACAGTTCCATATTCTTTCTTACAATCTTCACAGAATGTTACTGCTTTAATTATTTCAACTTGTAATTCGCAGTTTTCTAATTCAGTATGCTTTTTTCTAGCCCAATTCCAACAATCGATTAATAAATCAGGAACTACGGTAGAAACTTCACCAAGTTCAATAATAACTCTATCAACCTTTTTAATATCGTTTTTTTGAGCAATAGAAACTACATGATCTACTACGTGGAAAGTAACACCTAATTCATGCATTACTTGCTAGCTTCCTTACTAGCTTTCTTTTGAGCCTTTTTCCATTCCTTATGTGCTTTTTCAGATGCTTTTTCTTCTTTAGTATGTTTACCAAATTTAATCTTTACAGCACGTTTAATTGCATATGGAAGGATGTATTTGAACTTATCTTCAGATTTAACCATCTTTGTAGCTTCTGGATGATCTCTTACTAATGTAATAGCGTCAAACATACACTTTGTAGTACAAATACCACATCCGATACACTTATTGCCATCAACAACTGATGCACCACAAGATAAGCATCTTGCTGTTTCAATCTTAACTTGTTCTTCAGTTAATGTTAAATGAGCATCTTTGAATGATGATTTATGGTCAATTGATGTATCTAATCCTGCTTCTTGTCTACCTGCAGTATCATAAGAATCAACTTTGATATCATTCTTATCTAACATGATAAAGTCTCTTCTATTTCTACCAATAGTTAATGAAGCATGTTCATGGACATATCTATGTAATGATTCTGCAGCACATTTACCAGCTTCAATTGCATCAATTGCAAATTTAGGTCCTGTATAAACATCACCACCAACGAAGATATCTTCTTGAGCAGTTTGATATGTTAATTTATCTGCGATTGGATAATTACCATGCCAGAATGTAACTTTGCTATCTTTTAATAAATCGCCCCAGACAATTCCTTGTCCAATTGCGAAGATAACATGGTTAGCTTTAACTTCGATAGTTTCATTTTCATCGTATTGAGGATTGAATTTACCTGTAGCATCTTTTGTTGATGTACATTTCTTAAAGATAACGCCTGTGACATTACCTTCAGCATCTTTAAGAACTTCTTTTGGTCCCCAAGCATTGTTAATTTCAATATTTTCATCAAGTGTTTCTTCAATTTCTTCATTTGAAGCAGGCATTTCTTCACGTGTTTCAAGTGAGAACATGCTTACTTTTGAAGCACCGAATCTTGAAGCAGTTCTTGCACAGTCAACAGCGACGTTACCACCGCCGACGACAATTACATCACCGCTAATTTTTTGTGATAAATCTTCTGCAGCATTATGTAAGAAGTTAACTGCGATATCAACGCCTTTTGCATCTTCTCCTGGTACGCCTGGAAGTTTACCACCTTGGCAACCAATTGCGATATAGAATGCTTGATATCCTTGTTTTCTTAATTCTTCAATAGTTACATCTTTACCAACTTCAACGCCTGTTTTAATTTCAACGCCTAATTCTCTAATGACATCAATTTCAGCTTCGATGACATCTTTTTCAAGTTTGTATGATGGAATACCATAAGTTAACATACCACCACATTTTTTATTCTTTTCAAAGATTGTTGGTTTATAACCTTTAGTTGCTAAATAATATGCACATGATAAACCAGCAGGACCTGCACCAATAATTGCGATTTTTTGTTCCCAATGGTCTAATCTATTTGAAGCAATTGTAACTTCTGGAATATAACGAGTTTCTGCTTTTAAATCTTGTTCAGCAAGGAATTTCTTAACTGCATCAATAGAAACAGCTTTATCAATATTTCCTCTAGTACAAGCTTCTTCACAACGTTTATTACAAATTCTACCGCAGATTGCAGGTAATGGATTATCTTTCTTAATTAAAGCTAAAGCATCTTTATATCTACCTTCTGCCGCTAATTTTAAATAGCCTTGAACTGCAACGTGTGCAGGGCAAGCTGTCTTACAAGGAGCAGTACCTGTTTCATAACAGTTAATTCTGTTGTTATCACGATAGTTTTCATCATATTTATCTCTACCCCAGCTCATATTATCTGGTAATTCATGTTTAGGATAAACAACTTGTGAACCATCTTTCTTACATAATTTTTGACCTAATTTTACTGCGCCAGCAGGGCAATATTCTACGCACTTACCACAAGCGACACACTTTTTAGAATCAACGTGTGCAGTATATGCACTACGAGACATATTTGGAGTATTAAATAATTGTGATGTTCTTAAAGCATTACAAATGTTGACATTACAGTTACAAATACCGAAGATTTTATTTTCTCCATCAATGTTTGTTACTTGGTGAACAAAGCCATTATCTTCCGCAATTTTTAAAATTCTCATTGCTTCTTCATAACTAATATCATGGCCTTTACCTGTTTCACGGCAATAATCTGCGAAATCACCAACACCGATACACCAGTTAAATTGATCATCTGCACAGCCTTCATCTAAAGCAGCTCTAGATGCTCTACATGAACATTGACCAACACCGATATGACCTTCATATTTCTTTAACCAATATGATAAATGTTCTAAGTCAACAGATGTATTTTCCATTTCAATAGCTTTTTCAACTGGGATAACGTGCATTCCAACACCACTTCCTCCTGGAGGAACAAGTTGAGTAATTCCATCAAGTGGAATAAATGTCATTCTTTCAAAGAATGAAGCTACTGCTGGATGTTCTTTTAAACGGTTATTTTCCATTTTCTTTCCATCAGGAGTAATAAATACTTCTTCCATGTTGAATAATTCAGCACTACCTGGAACGAATAATGGTAATACATATCTTCTTTCACCTAAAGGAGCGGTTCTACCATTGTGGTCATAATGATAACCATAATCATATTCAAGTAAACCGATATAAGACATTTCATCTAATACTTTTTGGAAATGTTCTTTATCTTTTGCTTGGTTAGGATTCATCTTACATAATTCTTCAAATGTGTAATGATGTCTAACTTTCATTGTTAATGCAATATCAGCCATTTCATCTGATACGATATCTGCAAGTCCCCAATATTCTGGATCTTCGACTTTTACACCATGTAATTTATGGCCTAAAACGTCAGTAATCTTTTTACCTAATTTTACAATCTTTTCATTTGCGACTTTGTCACTCATGTGTGGTGGGACAACCTTTTTACTCATTTCTGGCATATACTACTCTCCTTTTTTTATGCTTTCAATTTTATTTTTAATCCAAGATGCTAAGTCATTAACTCCTTCCCCAGTTTTCGCGGAGATTAATAAAATATCTGCATTTGGATTATCTTGTTTTATTCTTTCTTTGCATACTTCAATATCGAAGTCAAATACAGGTAAAACATCAATTTTATTAATTACAACTAAATCACTTACTTCGAATATCAATGGATACTTACTAGGTTTATCGTCTCCTTCTGGAACAGATAATAAGGTCATATTTACTTGTGCACCTGTATCAAATTCTGCAGGACAAACTAAATTACCAATATTTTCTAAAACGATAAAATCAAAATCTTCATATCCAATTGCTTCAAGTCCTTGGAAGGTCATACTTGCATCTAAATGACACATTCCTCCAGTATGTAATTGAATAGCTTTAACTCCTGTTTCATTTTGAATTGTTAAAGCATCTACATCTGAATCTATATCCGCTTCCATTACCCCAATCTTGAAATCTTTTTTTAAGATATTGATTAGTTTAATTAATGTCGATGTTTTGCCACTACCAGGTGAAGACATCAAATTAAGTAAAAAAACTTTTTTCTTATTCAATAATGTCCTTAGCTTAATAGCTTCAGTTTCATTATTGCCTAAAATAGATTCTTTAACTTCTAAAATCTTTACTTGGTCCATAAAACACCTCATTTTTAATTTTATATAATAAAATAAAGTTTGTAAAGTAAACACTTGTTAAAAATCTTGAAAATTGTTAAAAATTTATCAATAAAACTTTATTAAATATGACTAACTAAGTAAAAAAACGAGGCTAGCACAAAGGTTAGTCTCGTTAAACTTGTTAAATTTAGTTTTGTAATAAAAATTCTGCGACAAGCAAATCCATCTCTGAATATGTATTTAAATGTCCCGATTCATCGAATATTAAATAAGTAGGAACATTAATAAGTTTCATCAATGATGTTTCATCATCAAATCTTTGATTTAAATCAAGTGCGAAATTATGCGCGGTTCTTAATCGATCCAATTTAAATCCTTGAGGAGTAACAATTGAATAAATATCCGCTTTTTCAATTGTTTTATCAATAAAGTTATCTTCTGTTTTAGTAATTGTTTTCTTAGAAACAGATTTTATAAAGCTAACAGCTTCATGTTCTTCCATGTTATCAAGAATTAAAGATATATCGTTTTTAGTGACATTGATTCTACTTGCATCATGAATAATGATATTCGCGTTAGAAACATAATGCTCACTTTCATTTAAGAATAAAATACCAGAATTGATACTTGCATCTTGACTAATTCCGCCAGAAACAACACCCATTACCTTATCAAAATTTCTTAATTTGACTACATCTTCTGTTTTCTTGACATATTCTAAATCTGTAATGATAACAATTTTATCAATGCTTGGATGTTTTTGAAATACATCAATTACTCTACAAGCAATTCTAGTTCTAAAATCTTCATAAACATTTTTAGATACTTTGTTAGTTTGATTCATGAATTTATTTCCATGACCAGTTGTTAAAATAAAGGCAATATTCATTATTTTTTCCTCCTATTTTTGATAAAGAAAACAATACCAAGAATAATTAAAATAACTCCTAATCCACAAAATACATAGAATGCATATTCTCTAAATTCGCACGATTTTTGTGATGAATAAGCTTTTTCAATTAAATCATTTAAATGATTAATTTCATCTTGAATATTAGATTCTTGAATTGCTTTTTTATAATTAGCAATTTGATTTTCATAAGTATATTTATTATCTCTTTGTGAGAATGCTGCAGCTAGACTACCTAAAGAAATAATTAATCCAAAAATCATATAATAAAAAGGATATTTATTTTTAGATGAAACAATTTCTGGCATTTTTGCAGCTTCAGGAACATCTTTTAAGCAATTTGGGCAGGAAGTTACATCATCATTCATCAAAGTTTTACAATATGGACATTTTTTCACTTTCTACCACCTCTTTTTTAGTATTTTATCAAATATTAATATAAATATCAAATACGAAAAAATGCTAGTTTAAAACACTAGCATTTCATCTATTTCTTTTTCTTTTTTAATTTGTCAAAGATGCTTGTTTTATTAGATTTAGTTTCTTCAACTTCTTTGAATTTTCTTAGTAATTCTTTTTGTTCATCATTTAATTTAGTTGGAGTAACAACTTTTAAATGGATGTATTGATCACCAAATGAATTACCTCTAATATCTTTAACACCCTTTTCACGAAGTTTTAATATTTGACCTGATTGGCTACCTTCTGGAATCTTGACATCAACTTCTCCATAGACTGTTGGAACACTCATTGTGCAACCTAAAGCTGCATCAATCATGTTAACTTCTAAATCGACATGGATATCGTTGCCATCTCTTTTGAATGATGAGTCTGTATCGACAACAATTTCGATATATAAATCACCATTTGGTCCTCCATTAGAGCCTCTTTCACCTTTGCCAGATACTCTGATTTGTTGACCATTATTAATACCTGCAGGAATATTTACTTCAATCTTACGTTTGACTCTATTATATCCTTTGCCTTGGCAAGCAGAACATTTATTCTTAATTGTTTTACCTCTACCAGAACAAGTAGGACAAACAGATTGAGTTTCTTGAATCATACCAAAGATGGATTGAACTCTTTTTGAAATATAACCAGTACCATTACAAGTATTACATGAAACAATGTCACTAGGTGAAGCAGCACCTGAGCCATTACAAGTAGGACAATTTTCATCAAGAGTAATATTTAATTCAATCTTTTTACCCTTAATTGCGTCCATGAAGTTAATTCTAACTGTCATGAATCTATCATTACCTCTAGTTGGTCCTGATTGTTGCTTTCTTCTTGCTCCTCCGCCGAAGAATGAACCAAAGATATCATTTAAATCGACATCTTGGAATCCACCTTGGAAGCCTCCAAATCCACTTTGACCACCATTTTGATCAAATGCAGCATGACCATATTGGTCATAAGCAGCTTTCTTTTGAGGATCAGAAAGAACTTCATAAGCTTCTTGAACTTCTTTGAATTTAGCTTCTGCGCCTGGTTCTTTATTTAAATCTGGGTGATATTTTTTAGCGAGTTTACGATATTGTGACTTAATTTGATCTTCAGTCGCATTTTTATCAAGTTCTAAAACTTCATAATAATCTCTTTTACTAGCCATATTTACCTCCTATTTTAACAAATATAAGGTGGGCATAACGCCCACCATTTAATTTAATTAGTTAGCTTTGTCTGTGAAATCTGCATCGATTACATCATCGTCTGAATTTGAAGATGTTGATGAAGTATCACCTGTTGAAGCAGTATCATTACCTTGTGAAGCACCAGCTTGGCTTTGATATTGTTGAGCCATTGCTGCAGCTTGTTCAAGTTGAGACATCTTTTCTTTTAATGTTGGGATATCGTTCTTGTCGATAGCTTCTTTTAATTCATTTCTTAACTTTTCAGTTTCTTCTTTTTGTTTAGCGTCCATCTTGTCGCCATTTGTAGCTAAAGCTTCATCGATTTGTGAAATGAATGATTCTGCTTTATTCTTGACTTCGATTTCTTCTTTTCTCTTTTCATCAGCTTCTTTATTAGCTTCTGCTTCTTTGACCATTCTATCGATTTCTTCTTTAGATAAGCCATTTGATCCAGAGATTGTGATTTGTTGTTCTTTATTTGTATCTAAGTCTTTAGCTTTAACATTAACAATACCGTTAACATCGATGTTGAAAGTAACTTCAATTCTTGGTTGACCTCTTCTTGCTGGTCTAATACCATCAAGTCTGAATGAACCTAATAATTTGTTATCTCTAGCCATTGGTCTTTCACCTTGGTAGACCATGATATCAACTGAAGGTTGGTTATCTTCTGCAGTTGAGAATACTTGAGATTTTGTTGTAGGAATTGTTGTATTTCTTGTGATTAATGGAGTTAAGACACCACCCATAGTTTCAATACCTAATGTTAATGGAGTAACATCGAGTAATAAGACGTCTTTCTTATCGCCACGGATGACACCACCTTGGATTGCAGCACCAACAGAAACTGCTTCATCAGGGTTAACTGAAATATTTGGAGTTTTACCTGTTAAACGTTTAACAATTTCTAATACTGCAGGCATTCTTGTTGAACCACCAATTAAGATAACTTCATCAAGTTGTGATGCAGATAATTTAGCGTCTGATAATGCTCTATTAACTGGGTCTTCAGTTCTTCTTAATAAGTCACGTGTTAATTCTTCGAATTTAGCTCTTGTGATATCCATTTCGAAGTTAACAGGTCCATTTGAAGTCATAGCGATGAAAGGAAGTGAAACTGTTGTTTTTAATTGGCTTGATAAAGCAATCTTTGCTTTTTCAGCTTCTTCTTTTAATCTTTGTGAAGCCATTTTATCGTTTGATAAATCAACACCATATTGAGCTTTGATTTGATCTTTTAAGAAAGATGCAAGTCTATTATCCCAGTCATCGCCACCTAAACGGTTATCACCAGCAGTTGCGATAACTTCGAAAGTACCATCTGCAATTTCAAGGATAGATACATCGAATGTACCACCACCTAAGTCATAAACTAAGATCTTTTGATCTTTGTCTGATTTATTATCTTCACCATAAGCTAAAGCTGCCGCTGTTGGTTCGTTAATAATTCTAACAACATCTAAGCCAGCGATTTGACCAGCATCTTTAGTTGCTTGACGTTGAGCGTCGTTGAAGTAAGCTGGAACTGTAATAACAGCTTTTTCAATTTTTTGACCTAAGTTATCTTCTGCATATTTCTTCATATAAGCTAAGATTTTTGCAGAGATTTCTTGTGGTGTGAAATCTTTATTTAAACATGAAATGTGTACTTTTTCACTTGTACCCATTTTTCTTTTAATAGATGCAATTGTATCTGGGTTAGTTAATAATTGTCTTTTTGCTGCGAAACCGACAATTTCTTCACCATCTGGTTTGAATGAAACTACTGATGGAGTAGTATTTGGTCCTTCTGGGTTTGGAATAACTTTCCATTTACCATCTTCTTGCATGTAACTTACAACTGAGTTTGTTGTACCTAAATCGATACCTAAGATAATTTCTTTTGCCATAATTTTAAATCTCCTTTATTAATTTGCTTTTGAAGTTTCTTCTTCATTTTCTTTATTTGTTTCTTCTTGTTTTGGTTTTTTACTAACTACAACCATCGCAGGTCTTACTAAACGATCTTTTAAGAAGTAACCTTTAGTTGATACTTTAACAACTAAATCATCTTCTTCTCCTTCAACTACATCAACCGCTTGCATGGAGTTATGATCGAACTTGTCACCAACTTTAGGCATAATTTCTTTTACGCCTTCAGCTTCAAGTGAATTAACCATTTGGTTATAAATCATTTCAAATCCTTTGCAATAAGCTGCGAGTTTTGGATCATCTGGAGTAACCTTGAAACAGTTATAGAAGTTATCAAATACTGGAAGTAATGCTTCTAAGAAGCCTTGACCACGATATTTAATAACTTGTTGATGGTCTTTTTCCATTCTCTTCTTTAGATTGTCCATATCTGCATAAGCTTCATAATACTTATTTTGCCAATATTTAACTTTATCGTTTAATTCTAAGATTTGATCTTCTAAAGACTTTTCAACTTTATCTTCTTTTTTATTTTCAGTTTCATTAGATTCTTTTAATTCTTCATCTTTATCTTTCTTCATCTAATTCTTCCTTTCTAGTTTCATATAATTCTTCGATTTGATCAACGAAATATTCTAACGCGGATAATACTTTTTCATAATCCATTCTAGTTGGACCAACTAAAGCAATTTTACCAAGTTGTTTATCACCAACTTTAATATTAGAAGTAATCATTGATACATCGTCATAACCATTGTTATCACCAATATATACTTCAAAGTCTTCACTTCCTGATTTAACTTTATCTTTTAAGACATCATTAACTTTGGAAGGATGCTCGAAGAATTCAAGCAATCTTTTTAACTTATCCGCATCTTGAGTGAATTCAGGTTGGTTAAGTAAATTTGATTGACCAAACATTGATACTCTTTCTTCTTGGAATCTTAATAATGTTTCTGCGATCATACGATAAATCGCATCGTTGGATTTAACATATTCACTTATAAGTGGTTTAATCATTTCCATTCTGGATGTTAATTCAGAAATAGACGCTCCAACTAATCGATCATTTAAGATTGCTACACAATCTTTAATATCCTTTAAAGATGTTTGATCATTTAAGACGAATGTCTTATTTTCGACATATCCTTTATCGGTAACAAATACGCAGGTAAGAGATTTGTCACTTAGAGGAATAGCTTGAACCGACACTAGATGTTCTTCTGTTGCTTCAGGTCCTAAGACAATGGAAGCTAAGTTTGTCATATGAGATAAAATTTCACATGATTCTTTAATAACATCATCGATTGACTTTTCTCTTTCAGTAAAGATTTTCGCAAGTTGGTTTTTATAAGATTCATCAACATCTTTATTTCTAAGATATTTAATGTAATAGCTATAACCTTTATTAGAAGGAACTCTACCACTTGATGTATGTGTCTTTTCAATTAAGCCATCTTTTTCAAGTTCAGCCATAACGTTTCTAATCGTGGCACTTGAACAATCAAGGTTAAATTCATCAATTAATGTCGATGAACCAACAGGTTCAGCTTTTTTAATGAAGTATTCAACAATACATTTAAGGATGTAATCTTTTCTTGTCATACCTTTACCTCCTTTTTAGCACTCTTTTTTTCCTAGTGCTAATTATAGTATAGTCATATTTTTAGCATTGTCAACAAATGAGTGCTAATTTTTTTATTTTTTTCAAAATTATTTTTTTGCTCTCTTTTTTCCTTATCCTTATATTTATATATAATAGGAATTTTAAAAAAGTAATTAATTTCACTTGTATTAAAATTTTAAATGTATGAGAATTATAAGGGCACCACAAAAATATTATGGTAATTCAAGGCTCCTTTTCTTAGGAGCCTTTTTTTATTTATTAGAAGGGGGAAAATTTATGGGAAAAGAAACAAAGTTTATATTTGTAACTGGTGGAGTTGTTTCTTCATTAGGTAAAGGCATTGTTGCTTCTTGTTTAGGAAGACTTTTAAAAAATCGTGGATTAAAAATATTTATGCAAAAATTTGATCCATATATCAATGTTGATCCAGGTACAATGTCACCTTATCAACACGGGGAAGTTTTCGTTACCGATGATGGGGCGGAAACCGATCTTGATTTAGGTCACTATGAAAGATTCATTGATGAAAGATTATCAAAAAGAAGTAACGTTACCGCGGGTAAGGTTTATCAACAAGTCATTCAAAAAGAAAGACGTGGTGATTATGAAGGTAAGACTGTTCAAGTTATTCCTCATATCACAAATCAAATTAAACACTATATTAAAAAAGCCGCGGAAGAATCAGGCGCGGATATTATTATCACTGAATTAGGTGGTACAGTTGGTGATTATGAATCTTTACCATTTATTGAAGCTATTAGACAATGGAGACAAGATGTTGGTTTTGAAAATACCTTCTATGTTCATAATACTCTAGTTCCAATTTTAGGTACTACTGAAGAAGTCAAAACAAAACCTACTCAACATTCAGTCCGTGAATTAAGAAGTTATGGTATCACTCCTGATATGTTAGTATTACGTTGTGAAAAAGCAATTGATGAAGATACTAAAGCAAAAGTTAAAATGTTAACCGATGTCAATGAAGTATTAGATTGTAAAGATGAAAAAATCATTTATGAAGTCGCGAATAATTTACTCGCTCAACACGCGGATGAAATCATTTTAAAACACTTCCATATCGATGCTAAACCAATTGATATGACTGAATGGAATAAATTAATTTCAAATATCTCTTCTTTAAATGGTTCTATCGATATCGGTATTGTTGGTAAATATGTTCAATTACACGATGCTTATTTGAGCGTCGTTGAAGCTTTAAAAGCCGCGGGATATGCAGTTAACAAAAATATTAACATTCATTGGATCTTATCAGAAAATTATGATTCAGATGAATTTGAAAAAGAATTATCTTCATTAGATGGTATTTTAGTTCCAGGTGGCTTTGGTAAAAGAGCGACTGAAGGTAAATTAAAAGCTATTACATATGCTAGACAACATAATATCCCTTTCTTTGGTATATGTTATGGTATGCAACTTGCATGTATTGAATTTGCAAGAAATGTTTGTTCTATCCCTGATGCCGATTCTAGTGAAATCACTCCTGAAACAAGAAATCCAATTATCCATTTATTAGATAATCAATATGTTGGTATTGATATTGGAGGTACTTTAAGAATTGGTTTATATGATTGTGACTTAATAAAAGGTACTAAAGCTCATGAATTATATAATGAAGATCATATTCAAGAAAGACATCGCCATAGATATGAATTTAACAATGAATATTTAGATATCGTTAAGAAAAATGGTTTAGTAATTTCTGGAATTAACCCTCAAAAAGGTTTAGTGGAAATCATTGAACTCCCTACTCACCCTTATTTTGTTGCTTGCCAATTCCATCCTGAATTCCTTTCTCGTCCAACTAAACCTCATCCATTATTCTTAGGTTTTATCAAAGCAAGTTTAAAATATCGCAATGAAAAATAATTTTGACCTCACAATAATGTGAGGTTTTTATTTTTACTTTTAATAATCTTCATAAAATGTTATATTGTTTAAGGTGAAATTATGGAAAGCGTTACTTTAAAAATTAATGAAGAAACATTAAATAAGATGAAAGATTTCTATCAAGATTGTAAGCTTGATAAAAATGATCCTTATATTGTTTTTGCTTGTAAGACAATCGATGGAATCTCTATTACTATCTATCAATCTAAAAATGGTATAAAAGCAGTCTTTATGGGAGAAAATCCTTTAGATGAATCTTTATTATGGGATAAAGATGCTTCCATTAATGAAAAAAAAGAAAAAGTTGAATATTCTTGGTTAGATATTAATTCTCAAATCGGTTCTGATGAAGTAGGAACTGGTGATTTTTTTGGTCCAGTCATTGTTGTTGCTTCTTATGTTAGTAAAGATATTATTCCTTATTTAAAAGAATTAGGTGTCAATGATTCAAAGAAATTAACTGATAAAAAAATATTAGAAATTGTTCCAAAATTCATTGATAAAGTAATCTATTCAAAACTAACATGCGACAATATTAAATATAATGAAATGATATCAAAAGGATATAATATGAATTCAATTAAAGCAGTATTGCATAATGAAGCTTTAAAGAATGTTGTTTCTAAAACTCATGATCATCATTGTCAAATTTACATCGATCAATTCTGTCAAAAATCTACTTACTATCGTTATTTAGAAGGTAAATATGAACCTTTAATTGATAATGTTAATTTTCATACTAAAGGAGAATCTTATTATCCATCTGTCGCGGTTAGTTCTTTAATTGCAAGATATTCTTTTTTACTCTACTTTGAAGAATTAAATAAAAAATACCATATGGATTTTGTTAAAGGAGCATCTAGTTCAACTGATGCATTCGCTTTAAATTTCAAAAATCAATATGGTATTGAAGAATTAAATAAAGTTTGTAAAATGAATTTTAAAAACTATCTTTTACTTAAGTAATTCTTGCTTGAGTTTTAAATACTTTGAATAATATTTATAATTACTTTTAGCGATCTTCGCGGTTATATCATACCCGAGATCGTTTTGTTTTATTTCAACTATTGCTTCTTCATTTTGAAGTTTATAATAATCATTTGAATTTTCAAATGGAATAAGAATGCTTACTTCATAATAAAAATCTTCTAAATAAGTATCAATTAATGAGGCAATATCATCCATATAAATGTCATCTTTTAAAGATACAATTAATTCATCTTCATCGACAAATGGAATAAAAGGTGTATCTCTTAAATCAACTTTATTATAAAGATAGATCATCTTTTTATCTTGAACGCCAATTTCTTTTAATGTGTCCAAAGTAACTTTGCAATCTTCATAGACATGTCTTGAAGAGCAATCGACAACATGGATTAATAAATCCGCTTCTTTAATCTCTTCTAAAGTTGATCTAAAAGCTTTAATTAATGGAGTAGGCAAGTTAGAAATAAATCCAACTGTATCGGTTAATAAAAATGGATAATGATTCTTCATCTTTATATATCTAGTCGTTGTTGATAATGTTGCGAATAACCTATTCTCTTCTAAGATATTTTGCTTTTTATCGTTTTCTCCTAGACGAATAAAATTATTCATTAAGGTTGATTTACCCGCGTTAGTATAGCCAACTATCGCGACGACTGGTAAAGAAGATTTTCTTTCTTTTCTTTGGTTTTTTCTTAATAAAACCATCTTTTGAAGTTCATCTTCTTTATCTTTAATTTGTTTTTTAATCAAATATCTTTTGATATTGATTTCTTTTTCACCAGATCCACGGTTAGTAACTCCTCCTTTACCTCCCGAAGTAACTTGTGAATAATTTTTATTCGCATCGATTAATCGATTAGCCATATATTTTAAATACGCAACTTCTACTTGTAATTTTGCTTCTTTTGAAGAGGCTCTAAGGGCGAATATTTTTAAAATAACCATACTTCTATCATATACTTCACAATCAAGAATTTTGGAAATATTTGATATTTGTAAAGGAGTTAAATCATTATTAAAACAAACTAATTTAATATCAGCATTATCAATATATGTTTTTACTTGATAAAGAAATCCTTTTCCTACATAACTCGAAGAATGAGGTTTAGATAATTGTTGAGTAAATGTATAATCTATTTCAATATCTAAACTAGATAATAAATTAGTTAATTCACTGATAGGAGAATTATCAATTTGAAAGATATTTGGATCAATGACAACACACTTCATAATAATCCCAACTTATTATAATTCTGAGGCAAATTTTTCTAAGAATTCATCGTATGTAGCATTTCTATCGATAATCTTATCTTCAGAAATATAAATGATTCTATTAGCGACTGTATTTATTAATTCATGGTCATGTGATGTAAATAATAATACACCTTTATAATTAATCATACCTTTATTTAATGCAGTAATAGATTCCAAATCTAAATGGTTAGTTGGATCATCCATAATGATTAAATTGCCACTTGTAAGCATCGTTTTTGCCATCATGCAACGAACTTTTTCTCCACCTGATAAAACTGCGCAGCTTTTTAAAGCTTCTTCATTGGAGAATAACATTCTTCCAAGCCATCCACGGATATATGATTCATTTTGATCTTTTGAATAAGGTCTTAACCAATCGACTAAAGTTAATGAACCATCTTTAAAATATGCAGAATTATCACTTGGTAAATATGATTTAGTAATTGTAATACCGAATTTAAAATCACCAGAACTTGGTGTATCTTCACCATTTAGAATATTAAATAAAGTAGTTAATGCGAGGGAATTTCTAGAAATAAATGCAACTTTATCACCTTTTTTAAGGCTAAAAGTTAAATTTTTAAATAATCCATCTTTTGATAAATTATTTACTTCTAAAACATCATTACCGATTTCTCTTTCAAATTTAAAATCAATAAATGGATAAACTCTACTAGAAGGAACCATTTCTTCAACATTGATTTTTTCAAGTTCTTTCTTTCTAGAAGTAGCTTGTTTTGATTTAGAAGCATTCGCGCTGAATCTTGCGATGAAATCTTGTAATTCTTTGATTCTTTGTTCTTTTTTAGAATTTTGATCTTTTAATTGTCTTTGAATTAATTGGCTTGATTCATACCAGAATTCATAATTACCAACAAACATGTTAATTTTGCCATAGTCTACATCACAAATTCTTGTGCATACTTTGTTTAAAAAATGACGATCGTGAGAAACGATAATAACTGTATTTGTAAAAGAATATAAGAAAGATTCTAACCAAGATGTTGCGATTGCATCTAAGTTATTGGTTGGTTCATCTAATAATAAAATATCTGGATTACCAAATAATGCTTGAGCAAGAAGAACTTTAACTTTTTCTTTTGCATCAATTTCTCTCATTAATAAATCATGTTTATCTTCTGAAATACCTAAATTAGATAACATAGTTCTAGCATTTGAATCAGCTTCCCAACCATCTAATTCCATAAATTCATTTTCAAGTTCTGCAGCTTTAATACCATCTGCCTCAGAAAAATCTTCTTTAGCATAAAGGGCATCTTTTTCTTTCATAATAGCGACTAGTCTTGGATGTCCTTGAATAACCGCATCAACTAAAGAAAAGTCATCATATGCATTTTGATTTTGTTTTAATATTGACATTCTTTCATGTTCAGTTAAAGTAACAGAGCCTGATGTTGGTTCTAATTCACCTGAAATAATTCTTAAAAATGTAGATTTACCTGCGCCATTGGCTCCAATAATTCCATAACAGTTATCTTTTTGAAAGTTAATATTGACGTCTTTAAATAATACACGTCCTCCAAATTGCATTGATACATTACTTACTTCTAGCATTGTTATACTCCTTTAAATATAATTCTGTTTCTTCTTTAATTCCTAATTTCTTCATGTAATTAGGAATAAGTTGTTTATGAGGATAACCAGAAACATGAAATAATCCTCTTGGTGTTATATATACTTTTTTATCATCATTAGTAAATATAGCTTCTAAATATATTAAACTTGCTTTATTTACATCATGAGTGAATAAAGTGAAAAATTTATGTTTTAAAATACCAAATTTATTTTTAATTCCTGTTTGGGAAGAAGAAATAATATTGGTTGAAGTTACTCCAGGATGAATTAGATAATAACTTATGTTATTCTTTTTTAAACTTAGTTCGTAAAATAATCTATCAAGACAGTATTTAGAATAACCATACATATACTTTCTTGATAAATTGTTTGTTTTATCAAGTGATACTTTTTTCGAATAAAAAGCAGTTAGAGATGTAACAAATATTAATCTAGTATTATTAATATTAAAATAATCTTCTAAAGCAAAATACAATTTATAAGTTCCTAAATAATTAGTTCCAAATGTTAATTCATATCCATCGATGGTTTTATAATCATCTTTAGAAGTATATACTCCTATATTGAATATAAAATAATCAATCTTTTTAAAATTAGATTTCAAATTAGTAGCAAAATCATCAATAGAATTAAAATCGCTTTGATCTAATTTTAGTAATTTAATTTCACTATGAGGATATTTAACTTTTAAAGAATTAATAATCTTTTCACCTTTAGTTAAGTTTCTTAAGCCTAAAATAACATTGCCTTCTTTTTCTAAAATCAAAGAAACTAGGGCTAATCCTAGTCCTGAACTAGCCCCAGTTATTAAAATATTTTTATCTTTTAAAGAAGGATATTTATTTAAATATTTTTGAATATTCATTAAATTAAATCTTCTAAATCTTTGATTAATGATGGAAGTTCATCCATTGATAATATTGTTGCCCCAGAAGCATTTTTATGTCCACCTCCGCGATATTTAGTCGCGACAACAGAAATATCAATTTCTTTAGATCTAATAGAAACTCTAAATTCATTCTTTTCACTAATTTCAGTGACACAGAACCAAATAGGTACATTTTTAATATTAGACATTAAAGAAAGATGTTCTTTACCTCTTTCATTTTCAATGCCTAATTCATCTAAATCTTTTTGCATTAATGTGTAATATGCAACACCTTTTGAAGTGAATACCATATTATTTAATACATATTTTTGGAATTTTAAACTTTCAACATCTTTTTCATATAAAGGTAAATAGATTTCTTTATTTGGTTGTAATTTACTATTTAATAACATTCCTGCGATATCAAATGTTTCTTTAGTTGTTGATGGGAATTGGAATCTGCCTGAATCAGTAACAATACCTGTAAAGAAATATTTGCATGAAGCTTTACTTAATGGATATTTTTTTGAATAAGAATAGCAAAAATCTGCGACTAATTCAGCGCATGCTGCAATTTCATTCGCGACAATATTTAAATCGCCATAAGGTTCAACATTTGGATGGTGATCAAATTTAATTTTATATTGTGCTTTTTTATATCTTTCATCAGAGATTCTTTTTGTATCTCCTGTATCAACAATAATCGCTAAAAAAGGATTATCAAACCAAGAATCATCAACTTGTTCCATCTTAGGGAAGACTTTTTCTGAATATGTTCCTGAATCCTCTCCTACATAATGTACACTCTTAGTAGGAAAATTATCTCTTAACCAAGTAACTAGTCCTAGTTGAGTACCAAAAGCATCACCATCTGGTCTTTGATGACGGAATACACAAATTCTGTCATATTCTTTAATTTTTTTAAGCGCTAATTTAAATTCTTTTTTAAATCTTTTATCGTAGTACATAATTCCTCCTTTATTTTATACTCTTTAATACTTTTTGTAATTCTTCAATAAACAAACTAACTTCTTCTAAAGTATTCTCATATGAGAATGAAACCCTGATTGCGTTAGTTGCTCTTTCAATATCATATCCCATAGCTTCAATTACATAACTATATGGTTTTTTCTTACTTGAACAAGCTGATTTAGTAGAAACATAAATTTCTTTTAATGATAAACCTTCTTGTACAACGCTTGCTTTTTTATTAACACTAAAATTAATAATGTATGGAGAACCATCTTTAGGTGAATTGATTTTAATTCCATCTAATGAAGATAATTTTTCATACATATAATCATGGATCTTAGAAACATATTCATATCTAGTAGCCATATTTTCAAAAGCGATACGAAGAGTTTTAGCCAAAGCTACTTCGTAAGGGAAATTATTAGTTCCAGAACGGAGTGCGTATTCTTGTCCTCCCCCGTCAATTAATGGAACTAAATCAATATTTCTCTTTCTAAGAAGTAATCCACTTCCTTTGAAGCCATTAAGTTTATGCGCGGACATAGTTAATAAATCAACATCAGAAAAATCAATATTTATTTTTCCTATTGCTTGAGTTGCATCACTATGGAAGATAATCTTTGGAAATTGTTTTAAATATTTACCGATCGATGCAATATCATTAATACTTCCAACTTCATTATTGACGCTCATGATGGAAACTAAAATAGTATCTTCTTTAATCGCTTTTTTTAAAGTATCAAGTTCTACTACTCCATCTTTATTGACATCTAAATAAGTTACATCAAAATTATATAAATCATGCATTTGTTTAAAAACATTTAATACCGATGGATGTTCAACCTTAGTTGTAATAATGTGATTACCACGGTTTTTATATTTTAAGCATGTTCCTTTAATCGCTAAATTATTAGATTCTGAAGCACCAGAAGTAAAGATAATTTCTGATTCAGTTCTATTTAAAATTTTAGCGATTTGATTTCTTGCAGTATCTTCTAAAGATAATACTTCTAAACCTAATTTATGATTAGAAGCAGGGTTAGCGAAATATTTTTCATTAACTTTATTAAAAGAAGCAAGGACTTCTTTATTTATTTTTGTTGTCGCGGCGTTATCAAAATATATCATTTTTCACACCTACTTAGTTTGATCTGGACGCATTTTTTTAATAATTGCGACAGTATCATCAATGGTTCTTGTAAAATCACTTTCAAAGAATGCTTGTCCTGCGCTATCAAGGGTGAACTTACATTCCATAAATCCTTGGCGATATTGGTTTGCGTATACAATAGAATTTTCTGCATATTTGCATTGATTTGATTGTTCAGCAATATCATTGATTAAAGTTTCAATTGTTTCTTGTGCAGTTAATAAGATTTCATTTGCTTTTGAAACATCAATTGGTTTTTTCTTAAAGATGTCACCGATTTGTTCTAAATATTTAAATGATTTATCGAAACTAATTTTTAATCTTGCAGTATAATCTTCAACTGCCATTTCTCTTAAGATAGCTTGATTATCTTTTAATTTTAAATAGTAATCACAAATAGCTTTATAATCTTTTTCAGCATCGCTTTTTAAAGAGAATAAATAAGTATTAAAATCATTAATAATTTGAGTGATTCTAACCATTTCATCATTCATATCATGAATCTTACGGACAATTAATGTATAAGGTTGACGAGCGGCAGAATGGATGTAATTATCCAAATCTCTTTTAATTGTTTGAACATTATTAACATCTGTTTCAAGTTCATCAATTTTTTCTAGATATTTATCTTGGATTAAATAAACTTCTTGATAATTTGGTAATGCTCTTTTAATTTTCATAAATTGTTTTTCAAGGTCATAAGTCTTGTTATACATTGAATCACAATTTTCATCAAAATATTTTTTAGCTTCTTCTTCATCATCAAATGATTTAAATATTTCCATGATTTCTTCATCAATAGAATCTAAATCTTTTCCTACTGTAGCGAATTTAAATGTGCGAAGATTATTTGTAATTTCTTGTAATTTCGCATTATACATTTCTAACTTTTGGCTTATTTTTAAATGATGTAAAGGATAATCTTCATCTTGTAATTGTTCAAAGCGTGCTTTAATTTCTTCCATTCTTCCTGGAATGATTTTTGTTACCTTCATACAATATGTTGGTAAATCATCAAAAGATTGTTCTAAAGCATCGACAACTTGTTTAACAGTTGGAAGTTTTTCATTTGCTTCTTCATATCTTGCGCTGGAGCAAAGTTCTTCACATTCATCAAAGATATTTTGGATTTTAGCGAATACTTTTGCGAATGAATCTTCCATTAATGTTAATTCAGTTTTATGGATTTCATATTTTTCTTTTAACGCTCTAAATTTTCTAGATAAATCAATATTGCCTTGGCGATATTCTTCATCTTTTTGTAAGATCTTACCTAAATCGTTATATAATTCATTAACTTTTCTTTCAAATTCAAAAATAATCTTTTTAGTTGAATCAATTAAATTCTTATTATTAGAACGTTTAGTCTTATCGTTCATTGTTTTTTTCAATCCATCAACCGCGACATAAGATTCACGATCATTTTTTTGTAAGATTTCTTGATAACGATCTTCATATTCACTAGATAAATCAAGATATGCGACATTCTTTTCACCGATAGATTTTAATCTTTCGATATAATTTTCAATATCTTCAATTAACATTTCATGAATTGATTTATATTTTCTATCTAATTCAACGGCAGCTTTTTGTTGTTGCTTTGTTTTAACGACAAATACATAAATTAAAATAATCGCAATTATTAAAACAACTACTATGCCAATAATTACATAGAAAATTGGATTTGTAAAAATAGATTTATTAGAAGCTTCTTCAAGAAAATTGATATTTTTCATACTTACCTCCATAACGTCGAAAATAGACCTTTATAAGTATACATAATTTTTTATAAAAATTAAATAGTTAATATTCAATACTATTAACAAATTTTAAAATTTTATGTTGACATCTCATATTTATTTATACTAGAATAATTAAGCATGTGCAATTAGCAGATAGATACACCCTGCTGATGATTCTTCAAAAAAGTAACCAAGCTAAATATTGGCGAAGAAGTTTCACCCAGAGGACAACGGGATCTATCCTCACATTTGTACAGCGATGTATAATGAAAGGAGATTTGACAAAATGTCAAGATACACAGGACCAGCTTGGAAATTAGGTAGAAGATTAAACTACTCAACAATTGAAACTGGAAAAGATTTAGCAAAACGTCCTTATGGACCAGGCAAAGCAAAAGATGCAAGACCTAAGAAATTATCAGAATATGGTAAGCAATTAACAGAAAAGCAAAAATTAAGATTTACTTATGGCGTTTCTGAAAAACAATTCGCTAACTTATTCAAAAAAGCAAAAGCAAAGAAAGGTGTTGTCACAGGTACAGCTTTCATGCAATTATTAGAATCTAGATTAGACAACTTAGTATATAGAGTTGGATTTGCTAGAACTAGAAGAGCTGCAAGACAATTAGTCAACCACGGCCATATCTTAGTAAATGGTAAGAAAGTTGATATCCCATCATATATTTGTAAGCCAAATGATGTTATCACATTAAAAGAAACATCAATGAACTTAAAAGTAGTCAATGAATCTTTAGAATCATTAACAATCGTTGTTCCTTATGTTGAAATCAACAAAGAAACAAAAGTTGCAAAATACATTAGATTACCAGAACGTAACGAAATGACAAGTGCAATCGACGATTCATTAATCATTGAATACTACAACAAAATGCTTTAATTTAATAACTAAAGTTATTTATGACCTATGCAAGAAATTGCATAGGTTTTTTTATGTCTCTATTTTCAACCAACAAAAAAGCTGCCGTTAGGCAGCGATATTTCACTATTTACTATTCTTAATATATTTAATATTGTTTTCTTCTAAGAATTTAATTACTTTTTCTTTATCTTCTGAAGATCCTGTAACAACTAAATGTAAAGAATTATCTTGTTCTTTAACAATTTGGGTGAATTCTAATCCTGCAAGTTCACTAACTTTTTTAACTGCGTTAGGGAAAGATAAATTTTCAATCTTTTGAACAAATGTAAATACGTTACCTCCAACATTACAGTTTGAGCAACGGAAATATTGTTTTTCTTGTGAGAATTCTACTTTGTCTTCTCCATTGCAGAATGGACAAGTTGAGATATTTCTAAATCCTTCTTTTTTAATAGTTACATATTTAGATGCGACATCTACAATATTAACTTGGCCTTTAATATAATCAATTACTTCTGGTGCAATCATTTTTGTTTCTCCTTTTACACTATTTTTTATATTATCACATTTTAGAAAATTGTATCGATTTTTTTATTTATATTAATTATTTTTATTTACAAATCTTCCTCATTACTAACATGTTCTTCTTTATATTGACATTTTTCGGAATTATCAATAATTTCTAATGGTTTTGTTTTATATTTATCGCATATGAACATATTATTTTGTAGGTATTTGCAATTCATGCATTGAGTTTGTTTTAATTTCAAGCATAGTAATGCAGTTTCTCTAGTATTTAAATAATTACCATTATTTTTCATAGTCTTATAAGTTTCATCAAATGATTTTTGTAATTTGTTATCTTCAAATTTTTGAATAACAAATGTTGAAACTACGAAATAAATAAATGATATCGCAAGTAAGAAGTAGCTTGTAAATATTCTCCATAAGAATAAAGCTGCCCCAACATAATTACCCATTATTGTACCAAATACAACAGTAAATGTCGCTTCTGATACTCCTGCATTAGATGGAATAGGACTTAATGTACCAATAAATCCAATCGCTTGATAACAAGCAAGGAAGAAAAACATAGTTGAAAAATCAAATTGAATATTTCCTTGTCCTAATAATAAATAGATAAGATATGGAATAGAATTACTTAAAAGTTGGAATAAGGAATAGGCAATTAATGAAGGAATCGCTAAATAGAAATGCTTCATTAAATACCCTACTTGTTTTCTTACTCGATCCATTCTTTCATTTGATTCACGAATGTAAGCTTCTTTAGATGGTGATTTTTTAAATTTAACCGCGAAGAATGCACTTATTTTAACAATTAATTTATTAACTGGAGGACAATATGCCATCAAAACAAAGAATAACGCGGATATAACTGCGAAAGTAAATCCATATAAAGCAATCCATATCAATCTAATTTCCGTACCATTTGTTAATACCAATGTACAATTACATACTTGGCAAACAATAAACATAATGCCAAACATAACTCCTTGAACTAAGGAGAAAATAATTTGGTTTTGTGTTAAACAGTTTAAAGATTCATCAATCGTTATTCCTCTTTTTTCCATATAATAAAGCATAAAAGGGAAATGACCAGTTCTACTTGGAGTAATAGTTCCTCCTAAATATCCATGCAAATAAATACCAAGTGCGTCGATATATGGTTTCTTTTTATTAATTCTTTTTAACGATGAATAGATTACAAACGATTCTAAACATACAGTTAACAATAAAACACCGGCGATAATTAAATAAGAAGTAAAAGGAAGAGATTGTAAAGAAGACAAATCAGAAAAGACATTATTTTTAAATAAAAAATAAAGCGTTAATCCTGTTACAACTAAGATTATTATTAAGTTGATAATTAAATTCTTTTTACTAATTAGTTTTGTCGTGTTAGATTTCATTTAACACACCTCTATTTCTTTTTTCTTAATTTACAAACAAAGAATCCTTCATATAATTGATTAGGACAAATGACCATCGCACCTTTAATTTTACAAGGTAAGGTTGGAATATTAAATCTTTTGGCAAAGTCAAGTTGCACTACTTCCAAGTTAGGATTTTCATTTAATACTTTTAAAACAATATCTTCATTCTCTTTTGCGAGTATTGAGCAAGTAGAATATAAAATATAACTACCAGGTTTCGCTAAAGATACTGCTTTAGATAATAATGCATATTGGGTAGAAGATACCTTAGTAACTAATTTTTCTGAAAATGAAACATATGTTTTTTTATCATTTAAATCAATTGTTCCACTTCCTGAACAAGGTGCATCAAGCAATATTGCATCATAAGTTTCATCAATAGGTAATTTTCTTGCATCCATATTAAGTGTTTTAACATTTTTGCAATGTTGTTTTTCTAAGTTATAATTTAATTTTTGATATCTAATTTCATCAATTTCAACCGCGGTTAGATCAATATTGTTATTAGTTAAGGCAACTAATTCACTTGTTTTTCCTCCAGGCGCGGCAGACATATCTAAAACTTTCATACCTTCTTTTGGATTTAAAATTAATGGAGGTATCATACTAGATAAGCTTTGCAAATAGATTTTTCCTTCATTATAGATATTTAAAGATTCTAAATCTTTTTCATTACCATTTTTAATAATATAAGCATTATCAAAAAAGCTTGCTTTATCAATTTTAATATTATTTTCCCATAAAATATTTCTAATTGATAAACTATCGCTCACTAATGTATTTACTCTTAAAGTTGTATTTCTTGTTACCATATATCCTTTAATAATATTATCGACAATATTATTATCGTATTGATCTAATAAAGAATCATATAGATATTGAGGCATTCTTTTAATCGCTTCGCCTAATGAAGTTACTTTCATTGCTATCACCTATTTAACATTTTACACTAAAACAAACTTTATTTATATTAAATAAATAAAAATCTCACTTAAAGTGAGATTAATCGACATATAATTCTGGATGATTCTTTTTATCGATAGCTTTTTTAATATCTAAATAGAAGAAAACATCAATTAAGATTTGTGATAATAAAGTGATTCCTAATATTACCCAAGGATAAGTTGCAGGTTTACCTTGAATAGTATAAACAAGTTCAACAATTAAACCGACAATATTAATGATATTGAATAAAGCAATTCCACTTCCTCCGACAAAAACAAATTTCTTATAGTCTTTTTCATAGAAAACATGTCCTGTAATTAAAAGTCCTAAAGTAATTGCGACTAGAAGAAGTAAGATAATAAAAGATACAAGTCCTAAACGATAAAATAGTAATGCAGTTGCGATACTACCAAATAACCACATAACATACATAAAAATATAACTTCTATTTAATGCTTTATTTTTCTTCATAAGATTCTCCTTTTAATGCCATTTATTATAAAATAAATGACTTCTTTATTCAATTTTATTTTAAATAACTACCTAGGATATTTTTATCACCATTGATAAATGATTTATAATCCATTTTAGATTTACCTTGTTTTTGTAATTCTAATAAATTAACTTGGCCATCTTTTAATTGTAATGTTAATCCGTTTTTATCTGCGTAAACAACTTTACCAACTTCATTAGAAGATTTAGAATTGATCTTTTTAGCTTTAAAAATCTTTAAAATTTGATCATTATATAATAAATATCCACCTGGGGTTTCTGATAATCCTCTTACATAATTAACAAATTCATCACATGTAAAATCAAGAGATAATTTTTCATCTTCTTTTTTAATTTTATGGCAGAACGATACTAATGTTTCATCTTGTTCTTCACCATTAATTTTTCCTTCAATAAAAGAAGGTAACATCGAAATTAAACATTCTTTTCCTGCATCAGTGATTTTTTTAGTTAAAGAAGTATAATTATCATCTTCTTCAATAACAACTTCTTTTTTAGCGTACATTTTACCAGCATCCATTTTATCAATCATTTCCATGATGGTAACACCAGTTATCTTATCTCCATTAATTAATGAAGTTTGAATTGGTGAAGCACCACGATATTTAGGAAGCAATGATCCATGGACATTAATTGAACCAAGTTTTGGTTTATCTAAAATACAAGTAGGTACAATTTGACCATATGCGCATGTAACTATTAAATCAAAATCAAGATCTAATATTTGTTGGTATTCTAATCTTAATTTAGAAACTTGATAAACAGGAATATTATGTTCTAATGCAACAACTTTCGCAGGTGGAGGAGTCATAATTCTCTTTCTACCTACTTCTTTATCCATTTGGGTTAATACTCCCACGACGTTATAATCATTTTCTATTAAAGACAATAAAATTTCTTTTGCGATTTCAGGTGTACCCATAAATAAGATACGTGGATATTCTTTCATTTTCATCACCTCATTTATTTTATAAAAATTATTACTTAAAAACTAGTTTTTAATACTTACTTTTAAATAAAAAACCATGTTTTACATGGTTAAAGTTATTTTGCAGTTGAATAAAAGGTTGTTGTAACATTATTTGTTTCAATTAAAACAGAATTTTGATTTAAAGCAACAATAATATCATCCGCGATTTTATAAACATTTTCTTTTGAAATATCTTCTAATATACAACCAATTGTATCTTCAGATGTAGGTATATTGTTATCATCTACCCAATATCCTTTTGCGTCAAATAAAGTCCATCCGCTTGTATATTTTTTGCAAATTTCATTTACAGTTGCATAATAGTATTCAGTTTCATGTTCTTTTTTATATGTATCTTTATCATTAGTACCGATGTATAAAGTATATTTAGTAGTTAAACTTGCTTCATTTACTTTACTTTTAATATTACTTCCAAGTAAATAACCAGTGATGCCTAAATTTAATACTAAAACCACTAAAACAATAATATTAATAATTTTATTTCTTTTAATTTTATTTTCTTCCATATATTTATTCTCCTCAATCTTAAATACTTTATATGTTTTAACTTGCATTTTCAATATTTTATTAATGATTTTTATTGAAAGAAATTTTTAATTATGCTATCATTTTTTAGCGTTTAAGGAAGGAGATTATTATGGCAAACATTAAATCACAAGTTAAAAGAGTAAAAACAAACTCTAAAGCTAACGACAGAAATTCACAATATAAGGCTTCTATGAGAACTGCAATTAAGAAAGTTGTTCTTGCATGTGAAGCAGGCAATAAAGAAGAAGCTTTAAAGTTATTACCAATTGCTTTCTCTAAAATTGATGGTTCAGTCTCAAAAGGTATCCAACACAAGAATACTGCAGCTAGACAAAAATCAAGTTTACAAGCTAAAGTAAATAGTCTTTAAGAAATTAAAAATCACTCTCACGAGTGATTTTTTTTATACCAAATTTTTCTTGATAAAGTTACTTAATTCTCTTTTTGACATCAATTTTGGACATGGATATAAAGGATTTGCTTCTTTTGAAGCTCGATAAGCAATTATATCTATGTCTTCATATTTAACGTTTTCAATCTTACGTGGAATATTAAATTCTTCATTCATTTGTTTTATTTTATTTAAAACTTTTAAATAGCCTTCTTTGTATGAATCTTTTGAAGAACATAAAGAACAATAAAGACCTAATTTATACATTTTTTTATAAATAGATTTGCCATAATATTCTAAAACATAAGGTAATATGATCGCATTTAATTGTCCATGAGAATAATTATACATTCCTCCAAAGCCATGGGCTAAAGCATGGACATAGCCAACATATCCTTTTGAAAATGATTTACCTGCGAGAAAACTACCTTTTAACATATTACTTCTTGCAATATCATCATTCTTATAATAAGCATCTTCTAAATTAGAAAAGATTAATTTACACGCTTCTAAAGCATCTTTATCACTGCTAGAGTTTCCTCCAATATTTAAATAAGATTCTATTCCATGAGTCAAAGCATCCATTCCACATGATGCAATAGTATTTTTTGGTAAACTAGAAGTAGTTTCTTTTAACAAAAATACATACTTAGGAATCAAACAGAAATCATTAACCGCGAATTTTAAATGTGTTTGATCATCTGTAATTACCGCGGCTAAAGTAGCTTCACTACCACTTCCCGCGGTAGTAGGTATAGCGATTAATAAAGGTAATTTATGTCTTATTTTTAAAACACCTTTAAGTTTTATTATTTCTTTATTAGAAGCAATTTTTGCCCCGATTAATTTTCCAACATCTAAAGGAGAACCTCCTCCAAAAGCAATAATAGAATCACAATTATTTTCTTTGTAAAACGAAGTAGCGTTATCAACTACACTTATAAGTGGATTTGAACAAGTATCTTTAAATAAAGCATATTCAATATTATTTCTATTTAATTCATCCATTAATATATTTACTAACCCATTTTGATAAATATGAGGTCCAGTTACTATTAAAGGTTTAGATACATTGTTAGATTTTAATACTTCTTTTATATAAGTAATATCATTATAAACAACAGGATCTTTATAAGGTAAAATAGGTAATAAAGCTTTAAAAGACAAATGAACGTTTCGGCATCTTATAATATTAAATATATTCATAGATTTAAAAATCCTTTCTTTTTTTCATATTAACAAAATTTAGATAAAAAGAAAAGACATCATAGATGTCTTAATTATCTCTCATACAAAGTAAACAAATACCACCAATCATATTGACAAATAATAAATAACAAACTTTAAATGCAATAGATAGTTTTATATTTGAATCTTTCATTGATTTATATACATATATAACCATTGGTATATCCCAACATAATGGAATTAAATAAACAATACCAACCACGCCATATAATGATAAAGAAGCTAAAAACCATCCGACACAGGCAACAATATTAACAATACCAAAAGCAAAACCAACTTTTAATAAAGTGTTATTATTGTTAGTTTGAGTATTGGTATCATTTGTATAGTTATAATTATTATCTGTATAAGTAAATTCATTTGATGATGAATCGCTTTTAACTTTTGCACCACACTTTGGACAATAAATATCACTATCTTTTAATTCACATCCACATTTAGAACAATATTTCATAAAAATTCCTTCTTTCGTTTAAAGAAAATTATATATTAAATACTAAAAATAATCATTATTTAATCCAGCTTTCTTGTTTAGCAATTCTTATTTTGTCACCTTCAAGGCTATGACCAATTAAAAAAGGCGAATTATCATCATGGCTTTGATAATTTTTAATAATGGTTTCTTTCATTCCATTCGCATAGCAATAAGCACATAAATGCATACAAGAATTATAACTACCTATGTCATTAGATAAATAACAAGAACAATATCCTTTACGAGCTTGCATTTTGCTAGAAGGATATAATTTTTGTTTCAAAGCAAATTCATAATCAGATAATCTCATACATCCTTCAACATCGACACCATAATCTTTTAAATATTTTTCTTTAGAACATAATCTTAAATCCATGTGATGAGCTTCTGCGATTTTTTTAAATTCCTTGGTTATATAGATTTTATCTTCATCAGAACAATCTTTTAATTCTGGATGATTCTTTTTTAATTTATCATAAACATCTAAAAATCCAAAACTAACCAAAGAAGTATATCCTTCTAAACGACTTGCGATATATTCAAACGCTCTTACATGTCTTTCTTTAGGATATCTTTCATTAATAATAATTGGAGTATATCTCCATCCAACACAATTAGAACCAATCTTATTAGATAGATATTTAAAAGATTCAATTACTTTATCAACATGTGGTACATTAGGTTCTAAATCTCTTCCTAAACCAGTAATTGTTACATACCAAAATTGATTATACATTTTAATATCATCTAAATATTGAAACATTGGCTCAGGATTTTTTGTACAAAAGCCTATAATATCAACAACGCTTGGATCTAATATAAATTTAGTTACCAATGAAGGATAATAAGGATTTCTTACTAAAACATATCCTTCTTTAATTCTATTTATAAACCATTTTGCATAAAAAGCCGGAATATCAGTTCTTTGACCTGTATTAATAATCATTTTATCACCTACGATATTTTAATATTTGTATATGGAAAAGAAAATAACGCACTTTTAGGTGCGTAAGTTTCTTTTTTGCCTATTTAATTAAATCCTTAATAACTTCACTTGCGATTAAAAGTCCGCAGGAAGAAGGAACAAACGCATTAGAACCTGGAATAGCTCTTCTTCCAGAAGGTATTTGCTCATAACTAGGTTCAACAGGAATTAAAGGTTTTTCTTCTGAATAAACTACTTTTAATTTCTTAATGCCTCTTTTTTTAAGTTCGCGACGGAGAACTTTAGCCAAAGGATCTTCTTTTGTTTTATAAATATCCGCGACTTTAAATCCTTGAGGATTCATTTTATTTCCCGCGCCCATTGAAGAAATAACAGGAATATTTAATTTATCGCATTTACAAATAATACCTATTTTACCAGTTACTGTATCAATCGCATCAACTACATAATCCCATGATTCAAATGGAAATTCATCTTCATTTTCCGGTAAAAAGAATTTTTGATAAGTATTAACTTCACATTCAGGATTAATATCTAAGATTCTTTCTTTCATAACATCAACTTTATATTTTCCAACACTTTTATGTGTTGCAATTATTTGTCTATTAATATTTGTTAAAGAAACGCTGTCATTATCAATGATATCAATATGAGTTATTCCACTTCTTACTAAAGCTTCAACAACATATCCTCCAACTCCTCCTACGCCAAAAACTGCGACTCTAGAAGAATGAAGTTTATTCATTTTATCTTCGCCAATTAAAAGTTGAGTTCTAGAAAATTGATTAATCATAGTTAATTATCTCCTTAAGCGCATTTATTCTATAATATCGATTTTAATAATACAATTAAAAGGATTTATTTAAGTTATATTTATAGTATAATATAAACATATTTAGGAGTTATATTTTATGAAACTTAATCAAAAAATAAAACATTTAAATGAGTATTTAAAGTCAAATTATAAAGTGGAACTTCATGATATTTTATCTTTAGATAAAGACACGTTTGATGCTTTAGTTAAAGATAATAAATTAGATGAAGATCAATTAAAAAAGATTTCTGGTATTTTTTATTTGAATTATGAAGACTTAATTTCTGATGAATTAGATTTACCACACGATGATCATTTAAGCGTTGATGAATTATTAATTAAAATCAATCAAGGAAGTTATATTAATACTCTAGGAAAGAATTCAAATAAGCATGTTATTAAAAGAAACTTCTTATTATTATCCAAACCTTTAAAGAAAAGATTAATCGGTAATGTTATTCTTGCCCTTATTCCTTTCTTATTCATTGTTATTTACGCTTTAACTTCTTCATTAGTTAATGTTTCTGAAACCCTACTTTCTTATAAACAAGGCGATACATTAACAAATGAACAATTAAATTTAAAACAAGAGATGGAGAAAGAAACAAATGTTAAATATGCGAATGTTAAAGTTGGAGTCACATTAGAAAATATCTCTTCAATTTCTTCTTCTACTTCATCTTTCAATGCAACTTTATCGACCTACTTTGATTTTGATCAAAAAGAATATTTCTTAATGTATTATTATAAGGTTAAAGGTGAAGATTTTAATAAAGATGGTCTTTATAGTGATGAAGATTTCTTACAAGATAATTTCTGTTTTGATTCAACAAACAATTCATATTTACCTTATAAAGATAATATCCCTGATATATTACAATTCAATTTTGATTTACTTGGAGATAAAAAAATTGATAAAAATAATAAACCAATAAGCGTTTCTACCATTTATCAAGAATGTATAAAAGCTTATCCTGGTGAAAAATCTTCAAATATTTACACCGATAAAAATGATGAATTTAGAATTGGTAATGGTAAACTCACTTCTGATTCATTGGAATATCAAGAAAGAGGTAATGCGTATTATGATGAAGAAACAAAATCATATCGTTATTATCAAAAAGTTCATTATTCTGCGACTATCAATAAAACATTTGATTCTCCTCGATATCCTTTAGATTCTGCCCAATTTAAGATTTATATCCAACCTACTAGATCTTCTCAATATATTAGATATATCGCAGATGATACTTCAGGATTTTCTACTTATTTTTCCATTGGCAATGGTTATCGATTAATCAAAGAAACTAATGATATTAAAAATTTCAATGTTAAATTAAATTACTATACAGAAAAAGATGTTGATCATTCTTCTTCAAGTTATGGTAAAGATATTATTAAAACTCAATTAGAAATTATAGTAAGAGCCAATAAACACGGCATAAGCGTATATTTAAATTCATTTTTAAATATTATCGCAGTCGCGGTATGGTTAACTTTAGCTTTCTATAATCAATCATTTAATAAAGATGATTCAATGAGTATGATTGGTACAGGTTTCTTCTCTGCGATATCCGCGATTTTACTTGGTTTATCAACAGTTGGAAGTGCGAATACTGATTCATTATTAACATATGTAAATATATTTACTCTTTTAATGGTATTAGTAATCGGATTTGAATCAATTAAAGCTAAACGTTATAACAAGATTCAAGATGCATCAATGATTGCTTATTCTAATTGTAAAATGCGTATATTATTCTACGCTATCGCAATTTGTTCATTACTAATTTATTTCTTAGTTCCAGCGATCTCATATATTTGGTTATTATAAAAAGCATGGTCATTGACCATGCTTTATTTTATTGCCATACAAATAAATGATAATCCAACACCAATAATAATATAAATAATGGTTGTTATAAGATGGGATTTCCAATTAAAACCAAAATGTTTAAATCCTTCACACCCTTTTGTTTCAGGATAATAATATTGATAAAAGGAAGAATGACATAATAAGAATAAATCAAAGAAGAATATATCAAATAGTTCTAATAATATAAGCATTGTTAAGAATCTAAGCATAAATTGAAATAAAGAAAAATCATTATGTATGCCATCAAGTACTCCAATGACCATTGGTCCAAGAAGTAAAATAACTCCAACAAATAAGATTAAATATCCTAATAAATGGGCACCTTTAAATCTCTCTTCATGTTCTAATATAGCTTCATAGATATCTTTAGGCGCCGATTTAAAAAACTTTTTATTTTGAATAAATGCAACCGCGCCAAAGAGGATTAAAAAATATCCTACCATCATAATAAGTGACAAAATTAACGTTAAAATCATAACTATTCTCCAAATATATATTCTTGTCTAGAATCATATCCTTCAGACTTAAATTTAGTAAATAAAGCATCTATTTTTGAAGGTTCAACGCAGATAAGAATTAATTGATGAGGCAATTTTTTTAATGCATCTAAAGATAAATGTCTTAATTCACAAGCATATAAATATTCTTTATCATCAAAAGGTATTATTCTTGCTTTTCCTTGTATTTGTAAAGAAGATAAATTGTTAAATCCATCATATTTATCGTATATAGCCAATGAAACATTATCATTAGTTTTTAATCCAATAAATTTATGACCACCTTCAGAAAACATATAAAATTTCTTTTTATCATAAATATATTCAATTGGTGTACAACGAATATAATCATTAGTTCCTGTCGCTAGAGCGCATGTATTATTTTTTAAAATATATTCATCAATAATTTCTTTTATTCTTTCTTTTGGACATAGTTTTTTTACCTTTGTATCCCAATAAGAAATAACGTTATCAAATTCAAGTTTTTCCATATAATTACCTCTTAATAATTATAATACATTGATTTTAAAAAGCAAAAAAAATCGGTACCGAAGTACCGACATAATTTTCAATGGCAGGGGTAGTAAGAATCGAACTCACAATAACGGTTTTGGAGACCGTTGCTATACCATTTAACTATACCCCTAGAAAAATCGCTAAAGAGATTTAGCAATCTTACTGACTAATGACATATCAACTTTACCTTGGAAGTTAGCTTTGAAATGTTTCATAATTGAAGGCATTGATTTGTCTTCAAGTTTAGAAATTTCTTCTTTGATTTCTTCTTCAGATAACATTTTTGGAAGATATTTCTTTAATGTTTCTTCTTGGTGAGCAATATCCGCAACTTTTGCTTCATTGCCTACTTTTTGATATCCTTCTTTTTCGTCAGAAAGTTCTTTTAAAGTTTTCATGATGATTTGGATTAAATCTTCATCTGTTGGTTCATTACCTTTTTCTCTTTTTTCAACAGTTACTAATAAGTACTTGTTCATAATAACAGAATAGATACCACGTGCAACAGAGTCTTTTTCTTTTAATGCGTACATGTTTGCTTTTTTAATTTCATCAATAAGCATTTAAATCATCTCCTTAAAAGCATAAATATATTATCACTTAAAATAATGACATTCAAGTAAAATATTAACTTCTTGAAAGATAATCTTCTTCTAAAGCGTCTAGTTCTTTTTGTAATGCTTCGATTTGTGCATCAATCTCTTTCATTTTGAAAACAGAAGAATAAATTTCTTCATCAAATTGAGACTTTTTCAAATCAGCGATTTTCTTTTCTGTCTTTGCAATCTTATCTTCTAATTTGCTTAAAGACATATTAGATTTTTTTACTTGTTTAGTTTCTTCTTTCTTTTGATCCATTTTTTTAGGTTCATCTTCTAATAAGAATAATTGTTTTTCAAGTTCTTTAAATGTTTCATAATTACCATCGTGGAAATATGATTGACCTTTAGTAAAATACATCACCTTATTAGCGATTTCATCAACAAAGAAACGATCGTGAGAAACAAATATAATTGTTCCTTCATATTCATCTAAGGCTCTAATAAGAGCTTGTTTAGTAAGTAAATCTAGATGGTTAGTTGGTTCATCTAAAAGCAATAAATCATATTCTTTTAAAATAATTTTTGCGAGTAATAAACGCATCTTTTCTCCACCAGATAACATATCTAGTGTCTTAAAGAAATCATCATCGTGGAAATTAAATTTACCTAAATGATTATAGATTGCCTTTTCACCCATCGATGGGAAATCTTTCATCATGTCTTCAGTTAATGTTGAACTTCCCTTTATGTCTAAATGATGTTGATCAATATAACCAATATTACAATTACGATAAAAAGTAATATGACCATCAAGAGGCTTTAAATTGCTCATTAAACATTTTAACAATGTAGTTTTACCAGTACCATTATCGCCCATAATCGCTAGTCTATCTTTACCAAGAACTAAGCCATTAATGTTAGAAACTAATACTTCATTTTCAGAATAACCTATTTTAACATTTTCAAATCCAACAATTTTCTTTCCTTCAATAACATCACCTTTAAAATGAATGGAAAGATTATTCTTTTCTTCTTGTGGTTTATCAATAATCTTTAAATGGTCTAATTTCTTTTCTCGATCATGAACACGTGAGACAAATCTAGGTTTATATCTAAAATATTCAATAAATCTCTTCATGCGTTCAATTTCTTTTTGTTGAGCGTTATATTGACGAAGTTGAAGTTCATAACGAGCTTGTTTTTCTTTAACATAGAAATCATAATTTCCTTTGTATTGGTAAATATTATGATTTTCAACTTCAATAATCTTATTAGATAAAGCATTGATAAAATATCTATCGTGAGAAACAAAGATCAATGTTCCTTCGTATGATAATAAATATGTTTCAAGCCATTCAATTGTTGATAAATCTAAATGGTTAGTTGGTTCATCAAGGATTAATAAATCAGGTTTAGTTAATAATAATTTAACAAATGATAATTTAGTTTTTTCTCCACCGGAAAAAGAATTAATAGATCTATTATAATCTTCTTTTGAAAAGCCGAATTTAGATAGCATCATATCAATCAAATATGCATAATCATAACCATTATGAATCATGAAATTATGTTGTTTCTTACCATAATCTTCCATTAAAGAAGTATCTTCTGGATGAAGAACAATTTCATTTTCTAATCTTTCTAATTCTTTTCCTAATGCAATAGTATCTTTAAAAACCAATAATGCTTCTTCATATAAAGTATTATTGACATTAGAAATAACCTCTTGAGAAAG
The DNA here is from genome assembly GCA_963623095.1 of bacterium. Lineage (GTDB taxonomy): Bacteria > Bacillota_I > Bacilli_A > RFN20 > CAG-449 > UBA3210. The sequence goes on from CAVFKD010000006.1 coordinate 47,641, forward strand.
ATAGCCTACGCTTAAAGATTTACCTAAAGCGATAGTTCCTTTATCAGGAGTATATTTATTTAAAATTAATTTTATTAATGTAGTTTTTCCAGTTCCATTCGCTCCAATAATTGCGACGCGATCTTTTTCATATACGTTAAAAGAAATTCCATCAAATATATCATCTGTTGGAAATGAAAAATACATATCTTGAACACTTAATATAGTTTGCATAAAATCTCCTTAAGCCTAAAAAATAATATCAAATTTAACTATTTCTTACAATAAATATTATCTATAATAATATTAATGAGGTGCAATATGGATCTAAAAGAAATTATGGAATTAAATAACTTTGTCGTAGTTGGTAATACATTAAATCAAGAACATTACGCTTATAAAATTAAGCATGCATTACTATCTAAAGGATACAATGTTGAATGCGTATATAAAGAATTAAAATCTATTGATGAAACTAGTTTTAATATTGATTGTTTAGATTTATGTATCAATCCAGTCAAAGGATTAGATATTTTAAAAAATTCTTCTAAAGATTATAAAGTTGTAGTATTACAACCAGGAAGCGAAAGCGAGGAAATCATTTCTTATTTAGAATCTAAAAACATCCCTTATATCAAAGGATGCTTATTAGTCGGTATTAGTTTATATAAGAACAATTAAATACTTTTTAATAATAAATCAAGTTTATCATCAACTTCTTTGAAATGCTTAATCTTACCTTGATATGTTTTTCCTCTTGCAATAACCATATAAGGATTTCTTAATATAGTTAAATCATCTAAAGGATTATTATCCAATACTAAGATATCTGCGCATTTACCTTCTTTTAATGTGCCTATTTTATCTTCTAATCCTAAAATAGTTGCGTTAACTTCTGTTGCAGTATGCAAAGCAAATGAAGGTGTTACACCATTTATAAATTTAGAAAAATAAACTACTTCTCTCCACATATCATAATGAGTAATTAAAGGACAACCTGTATCAGTACCAAGTCCAACTGTTACTCCATGAGCTAAACACTTATTGCTACATTCAATAAAGCCATTTAATAATACTTTTGAATTTTCTTGCATTGCTTCATTTCCATAATATTCATGATAATCAAGTTTAGCAAGTGGTACGGCTGGAGATAAAGTACAAACTAATGCACCATTTCTCGCTTTTAATTGTTCACAAAGTTCATCTTCAATAAATGAACCATGTTCAATCGTATCAACACCATTTTCAATCGCAACTTTAATTCCTTCATTTGATTCAACATGCGCCGCGACTTTTAAGCCTAATTCATGAGCTTTATCACAACATGCCTTAACATATTCTGGAGGCATTTTTAAATCGCCTGGATGGCCTATTTCTTTACAATCAAGAATTCCTCCAGTAATCATTAATTTAATTAATTGAGCCCCGTTTTTAGCTACTTTTTCAACTAATGATACTGCTTCTTCTACATTGTGGGCTGCTTTTGATACAGTCAAATCCATATGTCCACCTGGAACACCAACGGCAGTATCCGCGGCAATAATACGTGGTCCTATTTTTTTATTCGCTAAAACAAGTTTTGAAAGTTTAGAATCAAAGTTTGATATTCCTCCAACTGCGCGTAAAGTAGTTACACCAGAATAAAGATCATTTTTTGCATAAGAAGCGCAGATATCTAAACCTACTTTTCTAGTTAAATGAGTCTTTTGAATAAAAGCAACAAGTCTTTTTTGATCTGCCGCTTGCTTTTTTGCGATTTTGCCAGATGCTGGTAAATGAACATGTAAATTAATTAATCCTGGACAAACATATTTACCTTGTAAATCTAATGTTTTATTAGCTTTATCAGTAATATTTTTTTCAATTTTAACAATATTTTCTCCATCGATTAAAATATCGACATCTTCAATTAATTTCATATCTAATGTTCCATCAAGAACATTAACGTGTTTTAATAATGTTTTCATAATAGTTAGTCTCCTAAAAAGATATGAGTTTTACCTCATATCTAAAGAATAATTCCAAAATCTTCAAATGAACCAATTCCAATTGAAGCAAGTTCTTCATTTGCTTCTTTAATTAATTCACGGATTTTTACATATAATGTTGCGAATAATTGAGCTTCTTCATCGCTTGATGCAGTTTTTGTAAAATAAGGAATAAAATTACCAATTAAGAAACCTTTTGTATTAGAGCCTATTTCACAAACTGCTTCTAAGTTTTTATAGATATTAAAGATAATTTCATCGCCTTCTTCATCATATCCGCATTCGACTTTATAATCGACATCCGCATTATTATCATAAACATTTTGTTCTACGATAAATTGTTTAAATGAATTATCATAAACTAAATATGAAGATTCAGTTTCAATGTTTAAATCTGAATCAAAATCTGTATTTGGTTCTAAAGAAAGTTTATACATATCAAGTCCATCAATATCTTCAATTGCGACTACATGTTCTCCTTCACTCATTAAGAATGCTTTTGCGTCTTCATAAGTTTTAGAAAAACGTTCTGTTTTTAATAAAGTAACTTTAAGTTTTTCATATTCTTCTTCATCATAAATATATGATTCTAAAACATCTAAAGTATCATTGATATTCATTAATATTTCTTCTAAATTATCCCATTCATCACTATCTGTTGTTATATCTTCTTTAAAATAATCAAGCAAAGTAATAAAATCGAAATCTATCATTTCATTAAAGAGGAATTCTTTAATAAGTTCAGATGTATTATCTTCAACTGAAGGAGTCATATCTTCTTTTGAAAATTCATCATCAATTCCTTGTACAGCTTTAGTAAATTCATTTATCTTACAATCAATTTTTGAATAAAATTCTTCATCGATAACTATCGCAAATTTTACCAATTTTGCAATAACTCTTTCATCCGCGACACTTACAAAGAATTGTTCTTCATCGTCTTTTTCTAATCTAGAATACATTATATCTTTAAGGAAATAAATAATTGCGTTTTTACCCATTGAGACCATATCAATAAAGCCTTCAGATAATTGCATTTCATTCACTTCAACTTCACTAGGTTCGCAATAAGAACCATTAAATAGCATATCTTGATAGCCTTTTTTTAATCCAGTAGCAATTTCTTTATAATCAAACATTTTTTCCATATAAATTCAATCTCCTGTTTCTATAATAACATAATGTTATTAAGAATAACATATTTATTTTTTTCTAAAAGAAAAGATGGCTTAGCCATCTTAACTTACTTTGTGTTCCAACTTTTTGTCTACCTTACTTGCAATAAATAAAGTTAATAAATAAATCAATGTTACTATCAATAATCCAAATGATACATCCGATAAGAAATGAGCCCCATATCTTACTCTATAAAAGGCAACTAAGATTGGGTAGAATACTCCAATAATTGTTAATACTATTTTAGTATACTTATTTTGTTTTTTAATATATGGAGAAATTAATGGTAAACATAACATAACTCCAGAAGTCGCGGTATGACCACTTGGCCAAGATTTAAAATTATCATTCTTCGCACTAAAAGGTGTCCAATTATACCAATATTTAAATGTGTCATTAACAATATTTTGATCACTGATTAAGTAACGATATCTAGGTCTAGATGCAAGATTTTTTAATGATTCAACAACACCTAATTGAAGTATAATTACACCAATAATTATACATCCTGTAATTATTAATCCTTTTTTATCATCTGATTTAATAAAAAACATAAATAAAGATGTAAATAATAAGATAATAACAGAACCAATTAAATAAGCAATTCCCTTTTGAAAAGTAATACCATAAGTATATTTAGTAGATAAATAATTACCTGCGAAATAAATAGAAGCGCCTAGACATATTATAAATAAAATAATTCCTAATACTTGAAAACCTCTTTTTTCACTTGGGAATAATGCTTTAAAGAATAAAACACCTGCAAGTGCGACCATAATAAATGGAATAGATAAACCAAAGCTTTCAATAAATGCACCAAACCATAAATTAGTATCAACGATTGCTTTAGATATGTTTAAATCAAAAAATGTTCCAAATATGATTCCAATAATAGAAATACATATAAGTATTAATAATATAAATATAGGGTAATAATATAATTCTTTTTTCATTAGTTTGTCCTCTTATTAATATTTTAAATGATTTAAAAATATTTACAACCACAAATTTTTGTAGCTCATTTTAAAAGATAGATTTCAATGTATATATTTAAATTAATATGATACATTTAAGTAAAATATGAACATTTAAAAATAAAATAGTTACAAATTTAATTAATTTATAACTTTTCAATTGATTTTGTTTTCAAAAGATGTAATATATAATTGTAAAAGTTACAAATCAAACAAAAATGTAACTTTTATAAAGTGAGGTAAAACTTATGAGAAAAAATAAATTATTAAAAGTAGCGTTAATTCCTGTAACATTATTATCTTTTGCTTCATGCGGTAGTAATAATGCTTCTTCTACTACTTCTTTAACAAGTGATCAAGCTTTCGTATTAACTAATGAAGGATATCGCCGTTTAAACGAAGAACCAGGAACTGATGTTGTCAATGAAATTATAGATACTATTGTTTCTAAAGGATCAAACCTCATTACTGGAGGAATCCAAACATACGCGAAAGCTATTGTTTTAAACCTTTTAAAAGAATGTGGTCTTGATTTTAGAGATGCAACTACAAAAACATTAGAAAAGATTCAAGAACAATTAAATGTAATTGAAGCTAAAATTGATGCAATGGCTGCAAGACAAGAACAACAACATTCTGAATTAATTCTTTCACCAATTCTAGAAAAGATTGCGGAAGCACAAAATGATTATGTTCCTTTTGTTGTTACTGGAATCGCTCAAATCGCTGATTATGAAAACGATGAAACATTAAGTGATGAAGAATTGGAACAAAAAAGATTAGATTTCTATAACAATGGTGTTTCTAAATTAGAAATTAATGGTAAACCTCTTGCTACATATGTTTCAGATCTCGCGGATAAAATATTAATTCCTAACCGCACAGATATTACTAAAAACATCTTTTATTATTACACTTCTACTTTAGGAGTTTATGATACATGGTCAAGTTTAAGACTTAAAAATATCCGTAATTTTATGGCATATATTGATACAACTTTAGTATCTTTAGCGAATTTAGCAAAATTCCAAATGTATTATAAAACTTTAAACTTAGATGAAATAACAAAAAATACATATGCAACAATGATCAACACTATGGCGGATAAAGTCAACCAAGTCAATCAATTATTTAAAGATCAATTAGATGCATTAAAACCATTACAAGATAAATTTGATGATGGAATCAATGTCTATCTTGCGACAAATAAAGCATATTCTACTCGTATGGCAACTTTAACTTTAAATACTAAAGATAAAGTTGGTGATGATTCACGTCAAGGTTTATTAATGAATACTTATGGACCTGCATCATTATATGATAAATATATGGTTGAATATGTACCAGATCAAAGCTTTGTTGCAAAAGTCGCGAATGATTTTAAAACATATGCAACTGCATTCTGCGCAAGTACATATACAATTCAAGATTATTTAACTTATGCAGGATTCTATGCAAAAAATGAAGAATTATATAATAATGCAATTGGATTATATAACGCAAATATGTATGAAGATGGTCATGGTTTCTTAAATGATGATAAAGAATATACAACAACTTATTACAATTCTAAAGGTGAATATACTAGAAAAGCTATCTATGAAGTAGATGCATATCACAATTGGAACTTCGATGTCACTAGAACTACATTTACTCAATATGGTGAAGATTACTTCCTATGTTTCGCTACTCCAGATGGAGATAAACAAAAACTAGATGGAACTTATAAAGAAATCTATTTTACAGATGTAAGTAAAACTGTTCAAAAACAAGTCGCATTTAATGAAAATATCGATGATGTAAATGATACAAATAAAACTGGTTGGTTCTTACACGATTGTTGGTAATAAGAAATAAAAAGACTGAATGGAAATATGAGGTTACTTAGTAACTAAAATATTTCTATCAGTCTTTTTTCACATTAAAAATTTATTTATGATAAAATTTCTCTCTTTCTTTTTCTATTTTAGAATAAACTTTTTGGCTTTCTACCATAATTTCATTTGTTACTTTTATTATTTTATCTTGGTTATTTTTTAAGCACAAAACAACATCTTTATCTAACTTACCATTAGAAACTTCAGAATCTAAAATGGAAATGCATCGATCAAAAGAAAATGCCTCTTTATAGCTTCTTCTCATAAGTAATGCCGAAGTAACATCTGCGACTTGGAGAATCTTTTGATCAATAGTCATTTGACTATCTTTTAATTTATTAGGATAACCAGAACCATCTAATCTTTCATGATGTCTATAACAAATTTCGATAATTTCAAAAGATATTTTATTTTGTAAAATTTCTTTTGTATAAGAAACATGTTGCTTCATTATTTTATATTCTTCATCAGTCAATTTATCATTCTTTTCAAGAATCTTTAAAGGAATATTAACTTTTCCTAAATCATGACATAATCCTGAAACATAAATAATCTTTCTTCTTTTATTAGATAAACCCATCTTTTTTGCAAGATGATAAGCAATTAAAGCAGTTGATTTAGAATGGTTAAGAGTTTGAGAAGAATACATTTCAAATAATGAAGATAACATAATTAAGAAATTATTACTTTCTAAATAACTAAACATCATTTTATCAATAATATCAAATACTTCACTTTTATAATGTAATGAATTAAATTCGTAATAAAAATCAGTTTTTAAAACTAATTTTTTTAGCATTAAAATATCTACACCAATAAATTCATTACCATGTTTTTCTATAACATTCTTAAACGCTATTTCTTTATCATTATTTAAAATTAATTCATCTGTAAAATACTTACATAATAGGAATTTAGATGCCATAGGATGGATACTATTTTTTAATAAGATATCCGCGAATACATTTAAAGGTGAAAAATATTTTAAAAATAAATATGTTTCAAATATTGGATCACCATCATGATCTTTTTCATATAATTTACCAACATTATAAAAACATGCAAGAAAAACTAAATTTCTAAAATTTAATCTTTTTATATGAGCGATTTTACAAAATCTATCAACAACAAAAGCCAACTTTAAATTATATTCAATTTGATTTTCATCAATTCTTGAAATAAATTCTATCGCAATATTCCATAATGAATCAGAAGATACAATACTTCTGCAGTTAATATTCTTCATAAAATCTCTCCATCTATTTAAAGTATAAAACATCTATAATTTTAAAACAATATAGAAAATGAAGTGAAACTAAGCATTTAGCTTTTGACTTTCACTTCATTTCAAAGTTATATAATTTTTGTAATCAACTACAGTAAAGATAATTAAATAGATATTCATTGAATCTTTTTTAGAAAATAGTATGCTTACCACTTTCTAAAGTAATTGATGCAACATTGTTAGTTAATGCAACTGCAGTATCACCAAATTTAATCTTTTTATTATCTGCCCCATCACCAATTACATCAATTTTCATTTTCTTAGTTATTTCAAATGAAATAGAAGTAGATGATTCCATTTTTAAACCTGATGTATAAGTTTTACCATCATAGGCAAAAGAAGCACCTGTTTTCTTATTTCCTGTAATCGATAAACCATTATAACTATAATTACTAAGATTCTTTTGTTGAGATATTAATGATAAATCAATTGTTGTATTTTCACTTATTGTAGTGACGCTTGGATTAGAAGGTTCATCAGGGTTAGAAGGATCTGTTGGAGTTACTGGAGTAGTTCCACCTGTACCATTAATAATAACATTGTTATTATCACCTAAACCTGCTTTTACCATTTTAGAACTATATGATAATAAAATAGTATCTAAATTAGAATCTCTAGTATATGACAATTTATCATCAAATGAATAATTAGTAAATTCATATGATATATCACCTTTTTCAACTCTACCTGCATAAGCTAATACAGAATTTTTAGCTTCTTCTGGAGATTGAACATTGTAAGAATAAAAATCTTCTTGTGTATCAAAGTTATTATAAGATGCACCTTTGCCAGATATTGTAGAAGGAATAACTTCATCTCTACTACTTGCTTGATAATAGTCAAAATTAGAAGCATTTTCTTGATATGATGTTTTTGTATTAGCACCGTTATAATAATCGCCATATACTTTAGTAATACCACCTTTTTCAGAAGATAAAGTTGAAGAGCCATCATCTTTAATATCATGTCCTTGAGAACCTGTTATATAAGGGAATTTAACATTATCGAAGTAGTTATTTTCTGAAAATATTGATGCTTGTTTAGCATTACCAATACAATATTTTGCGATGTTTTTATAATAGTTGTTATATACATGAACAGTATAGTCTCTTACTCTAGGCATTCTTGAATCTGCGTTATCGTAATAATTATGGTGATAAGAAGCATAATGTCCTGCATCATCTCCCATACCAAGTAAATTAGCTTTGCCTGAATCATAGAAATGGACATAGCTCACTGTAACGTGGTCTGTTGATTTACAATCTAATGATCCATCACCTTTTGCTTTATCTCCACCTAAGTTTTTACCATAGAATATATCTAGATTATGTGCCCACATATAATCATTTGTTTGTTCAAATCCAAATGCATCATCTTTATCAGAACCATTTTCATAGCTTGCTAGATTTCTAACTTCACCAAATTTAGTACCTTTAAACATAATACCTGCTTTAAATGCAGCATCATTACCAATACCTTCTAAAGTAATACCTTTTGAATAAGCCATTTTATTACCATCAATTACTAAACCAGTACTTGCAATAGTAGCGTTAGTAATATTGCCTATTACTCTTATACATAAAGGTTTAGATAAATTCTTTAAGCATGTTCCAGATAAAATATTAGATAATCCTGTAAATGTAGCTTTACCATTATTTAAAGAGATATTTTCAATATTCTCATTAGTGACATATAAAATTATAGTGTCATTTTTTAAAGTACCATCAAAATTATAAGCACCTGGACATTCACTTCCTGTAAAAGCATAGCCTTCTCTTAAATGAGAAATAACATTAATACTTTTTACTTCTCCATAGATTGTAGATAAGTCATTGCTTCCGTTACTAGCGACAACTTTTATATCATAAGATCCTTGTTTTAAACCAAGAATATCCGCTCTAATGTATGTATCATAATCTCTTATTAACATACCATCAAGTTTTGTATATGTTGAATCTTCACTACCATTTGTTTTGTAATAAACAGAATAATTATTCACTCCATCAACTTTATTGAATTCTAAAGCAACACCTTCTTGATATCCTAAAGTTTTAGTAAAAACTATACCTTGAGAAGTTGGTGTAGTAAAAGAAGCATGAAGAGTAATATTTGAAGTTACTTCTAATGGGAATGATACTTTATTTATTAATTCTGATTCAAAATACCAACCATTAAATACTTCCGTTGTATAACTTGATACATCATAGCTAGGTTGACTTAATTTATTACCTTCAATAACTTCTACATCTTTAACAGTACCATGATTATTTGTATCAAATGAGACAATAAACTTTTGTTTAGGCGCTATAGAAGAACTACTTGAAGAACTATCTTGTGCACTAGAAGAAATGCTTGATTTATTATCACTAGAAGAAACATTTGACTTGCTATCACTAGATGACATAGTTGAACTAGATGAGCTAGAAGAATCTTCACTTTTAGAACTATATGAAGAACTAATTCCATCTTGAGATGATGAATTATCACTTGATACCTTTCTACCACAAGAAGATATTGTTCCAATTAATCCAATACATGTTAAACTAGTTAAAAGAATTTTAATTTTTTTATTCATTTGGTACCTCTTTTCACATTATTCATATGATTTATAATAAATCATAAATTTAAATTACTTATACAATAATATCTTTTATTATTAAAAATGTAAAGGCTTACATTATATTTTATATTATGTTTTAAGAAGCACTTGCCCAATTACTAAATGCATTCTAATATTTTGTATTTTTTATGTTATTATCAAAAATATTACAATACAACAAAAAAGCCTAATAACTAAGTATCAGACTTATAATATTCTATTTGTCTAAAGTTAATAGGTTTAATACATTTTTAGCTACCTAACCTTTATATCATGTGAAAATTTAGTGCCGTGGTTGTAATCGTGTTATTTTTAAAATCCTTTTAGCACCCTTAATTTATTTATCTTTTAGAGCCAACTCTTGGCAACAACTCGTCATGTAGCATAAATTCAATTAATGGCAAAATAGTTTTAGCATATTCTCTATACTTATCTCTTAATTCAAATGCACAAATTTCTAAGCATCAATTCAATAAATGTTTTCTATCAGAAACCATTATTCTTAAAGCCTATATGTGAGCCTCCAACTCCTACAAATGTCTCAAAAATAGTATATTTTCCATTTTTCGTAAATTCACCTCAATTTTATATTTTATATAAATTTTTCCTTTCTTCTACAACCATCCAAGTCTTTTTTTGTCTTTCAACCTTAAATGGTTCATCTTCTTTTCTTATGTTCTCAAACTCCCAAGCGTAATATTTCTTGGTCTCATCGACCTGCATAATGTAGTTGCTCCATCTGCCTGTACAGTGCCAAGAAGCATATTCTTGTGGAGTTATCTCTCTTACGCCGACAAGATCTGCATAACCATAGACCTTCATAGACCTTGAGTCCACAAGGGCAATCGTTCCACGCTTATTGGTTGTATAGGCACGAGCATCATAAGTC
>CAVFKD010000007.1:0-55166 GCA_963623095.1 bacterium
TATTAATATATCCATTTTTTTAATTTGAAATTTTTATTTTACTTTCTATAATTATTTTTACTTTTTGTAAGCGGTTTCTAATTAACTTTGTATTTTAAATAGTTAATAATAATGATGGTTTAAAAATTAATTCGTCAGTAATTAGTGTTGAACCATTTCATTTATACGGGGGAAAATTTTAAAATGAAAAACACAAAAATTTTAACTTGTTTAGCATGCGCTACTTTATTAGTAGGCGGCTTAACAGCTTGCGGTGGAACATCATCAGCAAAAGAAACAATTAACATTCAATTCGTTCCATCAAGAGATCCAGGTACTTTAGCTACATTAGCTACAAACCTTGAACCATTATTAAACGCAACAAGCGACAAATATGAATTCAAGATTACAACTGGTACAACTTATGCTGCAACAACAGAAGCTATGTTATCAGGCCAAATTGATATTGGTTTCTTAACAGCGTCAGGTTATGCAGAAGCTACATTAAAACATCCTGGTGAAGTTGAAGTATTATTAACTTCAGTAAGAAAAGGCTATCAAGTTCAAATTGATTATACAGGCGAAGCAGATCAAAAAGCAGCAATGAATGGTGAAAAAGCTGGCTATGAATATTTAGGTCAACAATCAACAGAAGATGTTAACTATTATTGCTCAACTTTAATTGTTAATAATAATTGCTATGTCGATGTTAATAAAGATGGTAAAGTCGATGTTAAAGATTTAGCAGGTAAAAAGATTGCACGTCAAGGTACAACTTCAGGTGCAGGTTATTTAAGACCTTTAAAATACTTAAATGATAATGGTATGGAAATGGTTGATACATTAGATCCATCTAAGACAAATCAAATCCAAGGTATTGCAATTTCAGGCTATGATGCAGCTTTATCTGCAATGATGTCAGGTGAAGTTGATGGCTATTGGGGTTTCATGGATGTTAGATATTCAAATGGATACAACAAAGCAACATCAGAATACTACAATAAAAAAGAAATCTTCACAAATACAAAATGTGTCGCAATTACTGATGGTATTTATAACGATACTATTTCAGCAAGAAGTGGTTTATCAACTGAAGCTAAAGAAGCAGTTAAAAATGCATTCAAGACAGTTGTAAAACAAGGTACATCAACTGAAGAAGGTACAGGTGCTTACTATCTTTATAACTTATATTCACACACAGGTTATACAGATGCAAAAGATTCTGACTTTGATGGTGAAAGATCATTCTATCAATATTGTGTTGATAAAAACTTATTATAATTAATAATAAAATTTAATTTTATATCTTACGGGGGAAAGTATGATTGTCTTTGAAAATGTAAAAAAAGTATATCCAGGAGCAGCTAATCCTGCTTTAGATGATGTTAATTTGACAATTAACGATGGAGACTTTGTTTCTATTATCGGTTTATCTGGTGCAGGTAAATCAACATTATTAAGATGCATTAACAAAATGCATGATATCACTGAAGGTAAAGTTTGCATTGATGGACAAGACATATCTTCTGCGAAAGGTAAAGAATTAAGAATCTTAAGAAGAAATATTGGAATGATCTTCCAATCTTTCAACTTAGTAAAAAGATCAAGTGTTTATAAAAATGTCCTCGGAGGAAGAGCGGGTTACCACTCTTTCTTTGAGACACTTTTTGGTATTTATAGTGAAAACGAAAAGAAATTAGCTTTTGATTCATTAGACAAATTAGGTATTTTGGATAAAGCATTCGTTCGTGCGGATGAATTAAGTGGTGGTCAACAACAAAGAGTTGCTTTAGCTAGAGCTTTAACTCAAGAACCAAATATTATTCTCGCTGATGAACCAGTTGCTTCATTAGATCCAATTACCACTCTTTCTGTTATGAATGATTTTAAAAGGATTAACGAAGAATATAGAATCACCATTGTTGCAAATATGCACCATGTTGATTTAGCGTTAAAATATTCAACTCGTATTATCGGTATTAACAAAGGTAAAATTGTTTTTGATGGTAAACCAGAAGATGTTAATGATGATGTATTATTAAAAATCTATGGTAGAGCATTAAAATCAAATGAAAAATTAGGTGAAGTAAATGAAGACTAAGATTAAAGAACTTTATAATCGTCTTTTTTACAAAGATGTTAATATCACATTAAGTAATGGTGAAGTAAAAACATTGCATAAGAAAAGAAATGTTGCTTATCTTTATACAATTTTAGTTATTGCTTTAATCGTTATTTCTTTTATAGTCATTGATATGCCAAACAATGTAAGATTTTCTCAATTTGGCAATATATTTTCTCAAATGTTTGTTCCAAGTAAATGGAGCTTAAAAGATAATCAAGGATATATTAATTATATCTTCCAAGTAGCGATTCCTAAAATTTGGCAAACAGTTGAAATGGTAGGAATTGCAACTCTTATTGGTACATTAGTTTCTGTTCCTTTCTATATTTTAGCAAGTAGCAATATCTTTACTTCTAAATGGGTATATATGCCTGTTAGAATAATATTAAATATTTTTAGATCAATTCCTACATTCGTTTTAGCGGTTTTTTCTACAGTATTCTTTGGATTTAATGAAACTGCCGGCGTTATTGCTATGGCAATGTTTACAACTGGTGTTTTATTTAAACTCATGTATGAACAAATTGAAACTTGTGATATGAAACCATTTGAAGCAACTAAATCAACAGGTGCTACAAGAATGCAATCATATGCAATTTCTATTTCTCCTCAAGTAAAACCTACATTGATTTCTAATATTATTTACGTATTTGAAATTAACGTAAGAGCGAGCGTTATTTTAGGTTTCGTTGGCGCTGGTGGTATTGGTCAATTACTTTCAGACGCAATCGATTCAACTCAATATGATAAAGTTGGCGCTATTTTAATTCCATTATTCATTGTTGTAGTTGTTTTACAATTATTAAGTAGTTACTTAAGAAGGAAGGTGCAATAATATGTTTAAAGTTATTTCACAAGAAGAATATGATAAACTTCCTTGGTTTAAAAAAATCTTTTATCGCGTTGAAAAACATTTCGCAACTGTAGATGAAGCTTATAAAGCAAGACCTAAAAAGTGGATTTATAATTTAGTTTTCTTTGGTATATTAATCGGTGTCTTATTATGGTTCTCATTAGATATTGGTTTCTTTGATCATTTTAGAAGCCCTAACTGGAACAAATTTTCTAAGATGCTTGAAGGATTTATCAATCCTGATTGGTCATATTTCTTCGGATATGGATCATTTACTTTTAATAAATCAGTAATCTTTGAAGTTCTTCAAACATTCGCGATTGCATTTATTGGTACAACTTTTGCTGCTATTTTATCTATACCATTTGGCTTCTTTGCAAGTAGAAGAATGGTTGGTAAATGGGCAATTATTTCGGAAATGTTACTTATTTTAATTAGAACATTCCCTGAAATCTTAATGGGCTTTATCTTTATTAAAGTATTTGGTTTTGGCTCATTTACTGGTGTTATGGTTTTATCTATCCATTCCATTGGAATGATTGGTAAGATGTATGCAGAACAACTCGATGTTATTGAAGAAGGACCACTTGAAGCATTAAATGCATGTGGTGCATCAACAATGGCAAGAATTAAATTAGGTGTTGTTCCTCAAGTAGCTCCAAACTTCTTAAATGTTATTTTATATCGTTTTGATTTAAATATCAGAACTGCTTCATTACTTGGTTTAGTTGGTGCAGGTGGTGTTGGTTATTCCATTAGCGTTCACTCATCTAATTCTCACTGGCCTCAACTCGCGGCAGTATTATATGGTGTTATTATCTTAGTTATCTTAGTTGATATTGTTTCTAGTAAATTAAGAAAGAAGTTAATTTAATTATGAAGAAATTAATAGTTCTTGCAGGTTTACCTGGAAGTGGTAAATCAACTTATATCTTTAATAACTATAACAAAGATAATTGCTACCACTTCGATAGCGATGAAACACGTCGTAAAATGTTTGGAACATATCTTTATTTTCCTAAAGATATGTATGATATTTACAATACAATGATCGATGACGCGAATAAGAAATATGATGAATTAGTTTCTAAAGGCAATGATGATTTTATTATGATTATGGATTCTACTTTCTTAGATAACAAAAGAAGAATGCATTATTATAATCGTTTAAGAAAATTTGATGAATATGAATTAGTCATGTTTATTACAAAAGATATCAATTTTAATTTAGTTAATAATAAAAAGAGAATTAAAGATAAATGGGTTCCAGAAGATGTCATTTTTAAAATGGTTGATCAATATGAAGAACCTTCTGAAGAAGTAAAAAAGATATTTAAGATTACAAGAATCTATGTTGGTTAATATAGATTCTTTTTAATTAAAAAGAATTATGATATTATATTTATGTATTCTTTGAGGTGAAGTATGATAAATAAACTAAATGACAATGATCGTAAAAATGAATTAATTCATAAATATTATGATATAAATGAAGAAGATAAAACATTGAATCTATATTATTCATTTAATGATGTAAGTGAATTATATGATAATTATTATCCTAATGAAGAAAATAATATTTTTTCAAATGAAGTTATTGATAAAATATCAGATTCAATTGAAATAGTACCTTTAACTTATAAAGTAAAGATTATTTTTGAAGTTGAAAATATTAATGAAAACCAATCTAAAAAGGTATTAGAATCATTTAATGATTCAATTGAATTATCATTATATTTTGCGAGAGTAAAAAGACAAAAAAGACAATTATTCGCGGCAATATTGATTTTAATTGGTATTACTTTAATCTTCATTCTTACAATTTTAAAATCAACTGGTGTATTAGAAAACGAATTACAAAAAGATGTTGGTAGTGAAGTTGTTGATATTATGGCATGGGTTTTTATTTGGGAAGCAACTACTTTATTGTTCTTAGAAAAACCAAAAGAATTTAAACATTCATTCCAAATGAAAAATAGAGTAAAAGAAATTCAAATCATTGATAAAAATACTTCTAAGGTTTTAGTTAACGAAGAATCTTCTTCTATCTTTAAAGATTTAATGAATGAAACAAAAATTAAAAGATTTGGTAAAGTTACCTTACTTGGATCATCTATTGGCTTTATATTTTTAGTTTTCTATAATTTCTATGCATCAATAGTTTCTATTGCATCTTTCGCTAATTCTTCTGAATTTAATGTCGCAACATTAATAGCTTTAATCATTGGTTATATTATTGCGATTGGAGTTAATTTACTCGCAGGTGTATCAGGCTTACATAAATATTTAGATAAAAAGACTAAGATATCTAAATTCGCAGCCATCTATTCAGTATTCTTAATTATCACCATTATTGCTGATATTATTTCTTATGCACAAGGTAAGACTGAACTTGGTGTATTTGGCTTTATTTGTTCAATTATTATTCAAGTATTATACGTAACTGGATGTTTAATTGATAAATTTGTGAAAGAGTAAGATATGAAAGAAATTAAAGTAGAAGATATTATTATTAAAGTTAAAGATGCTTTAATTGATGCGTGTATTAATGTTGATCCTGAATTATTAAAGTGTATTAAAAAAGCACGTGATAATGAAGAAGGATTAGGAAAATCTATTCTTGATCAAATAATTGAAAATGATGAACTTGCAGGTAAAATTAATTTACCAATCTGCCAAGATACAGGAATTGTTGTTGCATTTGTTGAAATCGGTAATCAAGTATTTATTGATGGAGATTTAAATTATGCGATTAATGAAGGTGTAAGACTTGCTTATAAAGATGGTTATTTACGTAAATCAACCTTAAATAACCCATTAGATAGAATTAATACAATGGATAATTTACCTGCGATAATTCATGTAAAAACATGTGTTGGAGACAACTTAAAAATCACTTTGTGTCCAAAAGGTGCAGGTAGTGAAAATATGTCTAAAGTTAAAATGTTATCTCCAAGCGAAGGAATTGAAGGTGTCAAAAAATTTGTTATTGATACTATCAAAGAAGCTGGAGGAAGACCTTGTCCTCCTTTAATAGTTGGAGTTGGCATTGGAGGCACAATTGAAAAGTGTGCAGAAATCGCTAAAGAAGCTTTATTAAGACCTTTAGATGATCATTGCTCAATTGAATCTGGAAGAAAATTAGAAGAAGAATTATTAAAAGATATTAATGCTTTAAATATTGGACCAATGGGTCTAAAAGGAAAAACTACCGCCTTATCGGTTAAAGTAAATTTATTTCCTTGCCACATTGCTTCTTTACCAGTATGTGTTAATATTCAATGCCATGTTTCTCGTCATAAGGAGGTTATCTTATGATAATAGAATTACCAAAAGATATAAACCTTCTTAAAGAAGCAAAAGTTGGTGATGTGGTAGAATTTAAAGGAACATTGTTTACCGCGCGAGATGCGGCACATAAAAGGCTAAATGACCTATATTTAAGCAATAAAGAACTACCAGTAAACTTTAAAGATTCATTTATTTATTATGCAGGACCTACTCCTACTCCACCTAACAGAGTTGTAGGATCTATTGGACCTACTACTTCTTCTAGAATGGATGCATATGCTTTATTGATGCATAATCTAGGAGTTATTGGAACCATTGGAAAAGGACCAAGAAGTAAAGAATGTATCGATATATATAAAAAGTATCATATTATGTATTTTGTAGTAACTGGTGGATGTGGTGCATTAATCGCAGGCAGTATTAAAAAATACCAAGAAGTAGCGTTTCTTGATTTAGGTCCTGAATCTATTAAGAAATTAGAAGTAGAAGGTTTTAAAATGATTGTTGCCCTTGATTATGATGGAAACAATATATTTGATTAATAAGAAGCTAATCGCCATAATGCAGCTGGATGTAATTCTAGCTGTTTTTTTAATCTTTATAATTAAATACTAATAATTATTTTAAAAAATAATACATTAAAATTAAATCTATAGTAAAATATTAATGTATGGATATATGAGGAACTAATTATGGATTTAAAAGAAGAATCATTAAAATTACACGAAGAAAATAAAGGAAAACTTGGAGTTTATTCTAAAGTAAAAATTGAAAATCAACATGATTTATCTTTAGCTTATACCCCAGGGGTTAGCTATGCTTGTAAAGAAATAGAAGCAAATCAAAATGATGTTTATAAATATACATCAAAAGGTAATATGGTCGCGGTTATTACAGATGGTTCTGCAGTATTAGGACTAGGTAATATTGGCCCATATGCTGCAATACCAGTTATGGAAGGTAAATCTATTTTATTAAAAGAACTCGCGGGTGTTGATTCTTTCCCACTTTGTTTAAAGACTCAAGATGTAGAAGAAATTATTAAAACATGTAAATATTTAGAACCTACTTTAGGTGCGATTAATCTAGAAGATATTTCTGCGCCTAGATGTGTTACTATCGAAAGAAGATTAATTGAAGAAATGGATATACCAGTATTCCATGATGATCAACATGGTACTTCCATTGTAGTCGCGGCAGCATTTATGAATATTGCTAGACTTACAAAAAGAGATTTATCTACAATGAGAGTGGTAATTTCTGGTACCGGCGCGGCAGGAAGTATGGTCGCGAAGATGTTAAAAAAGATTGGTGTTGGAACTATTAATGCTTATAACA
Organism: bacterium; assembly: GCA_963623095.1. Taxonomy (GTDB): domain Bacteria; phylum Bacillota_I; class Bacilli_A; order RFN20; family CAG-449; genus UBA3210. The sequence goes on from CAVFKD010000007.1 coordinate 7,587, forward strand.
TTAATGGTGTTGTCACTAAAGATAAATATGATTCATATGATTTCTTAATTAAGGAACTTCTTGATGAAGGAACTTATTCTTCACCAACAAGAAATGAAAAAACATTAAGTGATTTATTAGTTGGCGCGGATGCTTTTATTGGTTTAAGCGCACCTAAGATTGTTTCAAAAGATGATGTTAGAAATATGAATAAAGGAGCGATTGTCTTTGCAATGGCTAATCCTACTCCTGAAATTTCTTATCCTGAAGCAAAAGAAGCAGGTGCTTATATTGTTGGATCAGGAAGAAGTGATTTCCCTAACCAAATTAATAATATTCTTGCTTTCCCAGGCATCTTTAAAGGTGCATTAGATGTTCATGCAAGAAAGATAAATGAAGAAATGAAACTAGCCGCGGCTAAAGCAATCGCGTCAATTATTAAAGATGAAGAATTATCTCCAGATTATATTATTCCTTCACCTTTTGATAAAAGAGTAGTAAAAGAAGTTTCTTCCGCGGTCGCAAAAGCGGCGATTGATACAGGAGTTGCAAGAATTTAATATGAAATTAATCGCATGTGATATGGATGGCACATTATTAAATAATAATCATGCCATTTCTCAATATAATGAAAATATAATTAAACAAATAAATAAAGATAATAAGTTTGTAATTGCTTCTGGAAGACCTTATACAGGAATTAAAAACTTTATAGAACAATTAGATATTGCTTCTAAAGGTAATTATTCTATTACATACAATGGAAGTGTAGTAGTTGAAAATGATACAGGTAAAATTATTTTTAAAAAGACAATTCCTGGATCTTGTATTAAAAAAGCTTATTTATTATCAAAGAAATTAGGTATAGGTTTCTTGTGCTACGACGAAAAAGGTAATTATGTATTTGATGGAAATAATAATGAAGGAACATTATTAGAACAACAAATAATTAAACCTAATATTGTTATATCTAACTTTGATAAAGTAGAAGATGAATATATTAAATTAATTTTCGCGGATAAAAAAGAAAATATTGATAAAGTACAATCTCAAATAGAACAAGAATTTAATCAAGAATATAACGTATTAAGATCTCATCAATGCTTCTTAGAAATTGTATCTAAAGAAGCAAATAAAGGTGAAGCATTAAAGTTCTTAGAAGAATATCTTCATATTGATAATAAAGATACTTATGCATTTGGAGATAATGATAATGATTATTCTATGATGGTAGTCGCAGGACATAGTTATGCAATGAAGAATTCACCTTCAAAGAAATTATTATCCGAATTTAGTATTTGTCCATCTAATGAAGATGATGGTGTAGGCAAAACATTAAAAGATATCTTTAATTTATAAGCAAACAAAAAGCCAATTCAATTACGAATTGGCTTTTAATGTGCAATTAATTAAGCAGTTTGGATTGAGAAAGTACCAACATTACTATTTGTAAAAGTCATGCCTTCAATAGTGAATGTATAACTTGTTGTAGTATCATCAACTGATGTTAATGTAATAGTATTGTTATAACTTGCATATACATAAGTAAATGACATTGTTGCTGATTCATCACCATATGTACTTGTATAAGTTGCGTTACCTTGGTTTACTGAAGTTTCACCTGGAGTAAAAGTAATAGTCGTATTGCCATCACTACTGACAAATGTATTAGCGACTAAATCTTCTCCAGTTAATGTTGTAGAAGCAGAACCGCCATCAGCTTTAATAGTGAATGTACCAACTTCGTTATTAACTAATGTTTGACCTTCAATTTTAAATAAGAAGCCACTTACATTAAATGTTTTTGTTGATGAATCATATGTATAAGAATATGCTTCACCACCTAAGTATGCTGTACCAGTGTCATTTGTTTCGCCAGGAGTGAATGTTAAAGTGTAATCTACATTTTCAAATGTTTTTGTGACAGCTTCATCAAGTGTTAAATCTTTTCCAGTTGATGTATCTGCAGGTCCACTTATTGAGAAAGTACCATAATTTACTGATGAAATAGTTTTAGTAGTTGGATCAACAGTTAAAGTTTCTGGTTCATCAGGATATGATGGATTTGTGATACTTAAAATATGAGTTGATTCGTCATATGTATAATCACCATACCAAGCGGTATAACCATATGATGAAATAGTTGCAGTTCCATCTTTAAATGTTAAAGTTGAACCTTCTGCTGAAGCATAATTGTATTTGATAATGTCTTCTAATGTGAAGCTTGAAGTTTCACCTGAACCACTTTGATCAACACCGGTTAATTTAAATGGTCCTTCAAATGTACCTGAATAATCATCTGAAACTAATTGGTAACCATTGATTGTTAATGTACAAATTGTATTACCAGTTGTTGCATTTGTAACAGTGAATACGCCTGTTTCTACATTGAATGAATAATTGATATTGATAGTGAATGAATCGTTTTTAGTAATTGTACCAGTTTTTTTATCTTCTGCAGTTGAAGCAAAGACAATGTTATTATCATAACCATCATCTAACTTACCTTCATTTGCGAAGATCTTTTCTAATGTAAGAGTTCCTGCAAGAGGAGAAACTTCTCCTGAATCACCAGAATCACCTGATGGAGTAGAGACAACATATAATCCTCCGATTGCATCACAATATATTGAAGAACCATAAACATTTAAGATCGCTGTTGGATTACCAATTGTTTGTGCTTCTGTATAAACAATTACTTGGCGAGAATATACAAAATATGCATAAAGATAAGTTTCTCCACCTAAAGTGATTGTGCCACTTTGAGGATTTGAAGAACTACTTGCGACAAAGTTGAATGTTACTTCACCTGGTTCTTCAGTTCCTGAATAACTTTGATAAGTGTTATTGACTAATTGAGATGGAGTTAAGAAATCTACATCTTCGATTAATGTCCAAGTTACATTGTTTGTACTACTAACTAATGTATCACCGACAATAGTGAAGTCTTGAGTAACTACTCCTTGTCCTCCTACATCGAGAGTTAATACACCAGTATCTTTATTATAAGAATAAGTATAATCAACTCCTGAAATTACTGCAGTACCTGTTGAAGTAGAATCTGTACTTGCGCTAAAAGTTAAATAACCATATTTATCATTAACAAATGTTGATTTTGAAACGCTATCGATGGTTAAAGGCATACTAGCAATAAAGTTACCCATATCATTCTTTAATGAATAATAAGTGATATTGAATTCAAATTCACCAATAGTAACTGTATGTTTAGTTTCATCATAAACATATTTCGCAGAAGTATTAACTTGACCATCTACTTTAATTGTTCCAGTAGTTGTTGATGCATCAAATGAAATTTCATATTTTGTACCATCAAGAGTTGCACTGAAAGTTGATGAAACCATTTGTTCTAATGAGATATAAGAATCTTTAATAGAGAATTTACCCCATGAAGAACCTTCATCTGAAACATGATTAAATGATCCATCATCTGCATTATAAGTGAATGATTCTGTATATACTTCACCATAATATTGATCAGTAATAGTTAATGTCTTAGTTGTTGAATCATATTCATAAGTACCTGAACAAAGTGTTGTTCCTTCGCTACCGACTAAATAAGCAATATCTTCTTTGAATAATAATTTTTGACCTGCAGTAGTTTCATATGAATGAGAAGTGAATTCTTCAACGATTTCATCAGTGCTTGCGCCTACAACGAATGTTAATGCCTTTGTGACATTATAAGTTTTAATTGTACAAGTATAAGTTCCTTCTTTATAACCTTCAATTGAAATAGAACCTTTTATATATTCACCATAAATTGATGAAGTAGGAATATCACCAAATGAGACAACAGGAGTATCAACTGATACACTTGCAGTTTCTGGAAGTGCGTTAGTAATGCTAATTAAATATTGTTCATTTGCGGTTAATTTAATTGTAGAACCATCTGCGATAGCTTCTTTTGTTGATGCCTTAGCTAAATCAAATGAAGTGAATAAATAATTTTCATATGCATATGGATTTACTGCATCTCTATTACCAATTTCTTGAGTGAATTTATATGTGATAGTTTTAAATACTTGTTTTCTATCATAATTATAACTATGAAGTTTTTCATTGTATGTTAATGCTTTACCTTGATATCTATTATAAGTAATTTCCATAGATACAATAGCATCATCACTTACTTCAAATACAACGCTATAAACGTCTAAGACAGTTGTATAACCACCAGGAACTAAAGTACCAATTGATAAATTGTATTTAGTTGGTGTAGAAGCTGTATCGTAATATGCATCAAAGTCATTATTTGAATTTGCTTCAATCATATCAGATAATTTGCTAATCCAACCTTTCATACCATAAATTGTATTGCCAGGATAATCTTTAATTGTAGGTCCGTTAAATACATCATTACTTGTAATAGTGATGGATGTATTATCTCCATCAACTACTTGGATACCGAAAGGTTTATTATTTGTATCATATCCATAATAACTATCAGATGTTTCATAATTATTTACTGATTTAACATGAGTGTATTTATTACCGAATTCATAAGTGTAATTTGTGGTATTTTTACCCATGTTTTGTTTTTCAGAAACTTCTAAAGTACCTGATTTAACTTTAGAATCTGCGTTAGAAGCTTTAGATAAAACTTCCTTAAGTGCAGTTGCATCAATTACTTTATTAGTATTGACACTTGAAGATGATGAAGCTGCGCTACTAGATGAACTTGAAGTAGTAGTTTGTGATGAAGAACTAGAACTTGCTTCAGCTGAAGATGAAACAGATGATTTAGCTTCTTCACTTGAAGAAGAACTACTTGGTGTAGAAGTACATCCAGTCAAAATGGTTGTAAGTAAAGCAACCGATAAGACTAAAAATCCTTTTTTCATAATATATATTTTCTCCTTAAAATTTAAAAAAATTATTTTCATATTTATATGAAATAAATAAATTTGAATTCGTTATAAATATTTAGTGTTAAAAATAAAATAAATTTAATCTAAAATTTACTAAAAAAACGATTTTTTTGTTTTTTTAATCGAATATTTGAATATAATATTCAATGTGACTTTCAAAGGGGTTATATATGAAAGAAAAATTATTAGAATATTTTAAATTATTAATATCAAGTATAGGTGCAGGATTATTAATTGGTTTTGGAGGATTTGTTTATTTAAATGTTAAAGGAACTTCTCCAATATTCGCAAGTTTCTTATTCTCACTTGGATTATTCTGTATCATCGTATTTAAATTACATTTATTTACCGGTAAGGTTGGTTATATTTTAGATAATAAACCTAAATATTTATTAGATTTACTTGTTATCTTTATTGGTAATGTTATAGGCGCAGGTTCTATGGGCTTTTTAGGAAGACTTACAAGAATGAATGTTTGTGAAGTCGCTGAAGCTGTAACTACAACAAAATTAAATGATTCTTTATTAAGCGTATTTTTATTAGGTATCGGATGTGGAGTCATGATCTTTATTGCAGTAGAAGTGCAAAAATATGATATTCATCCTATATCAAAATTATTCGGTGTTGTAATACCTATTATTGTATTTATATTATGTGGATTTGAACACTGTGTCGCTGATGCATATTATTTCTCCGCGGCTAATATGTGGTCATTAAAAGCAGTAGGTTATATCTTAATGATTGCTTTAGGCAATGGAATTGGATCAATGATTTGCTATATTCTATTAAGATATTGCCAAGGTAAGTTATTTAAGAAAAAAGAGGAAGTAAAAGAAATTCCTCAAGAAGAAAATAAAAAGGATTAGAACTAATTAACGATTAAATTAATTCCAATCCATTAATAATAAGTTTGAATGTTGCATTTAATTTTTCTGCAGCATTTCTACATAAAGTCATTCTAGTTAAGAATATTTCGAAATAGTCTATAACTGGTGTAATGCTTGTATCGAGAGTTAGATTTAATGTCAACTCTCTTTTTTCTTCGTTGACATCTAAATTTGAACTTACAACTGCGTAGTTGACTCGATCATGAATATTTTCTGTACGAGTTTCTGGGTCTCTAACTCTAGATCTTCTAACATCTGATTTATCTGCGACAATTAAACTTGCTGCGATAGGAGAAATAGGGTAAGAAGAAGTTTCATCATGGTTACCAATTGCACCGATAATTAAACTAATATCTTTAGGATCCATATCTAATCTTGTAAGAATATTAAATGCCATTAATGCACCTGTGTGAGCGTGAGTCATACGATTGATACCATTGCCAATATCATGCATATATGCAGCGATTTGTCCTAAATTAATTTCTCTTTCAGAGTAACCGAATTTAGTTAAAATTTCTTTTACAGTATCTGCGACTTTCATAACATGACCATATGAGTGGTTGGTATAACCCATTGAAGCTAATACACGGTCTGCGCCAGTAATATATGTTTTGATTTCTTCATTCTTTTTGATTTCTTCATAACTTATAATTCTTGACATACTTTAACCTCCTTTATCTATATAAAACACCTTTTAAAAATGTTTTGCTAGTGATTATAGATATCTATAACATATTTTACAAGTATTTTATTTTTAAAATTTAAAATTATATTTTCTTAATGTATAATTTAATAGGTGATTTTATGAAGGTATTAATTATAGGAGGCGGACCAAGTGGACTAATGTGTGCACTTGAGGCGGCTAAAAACAATAACCAAGTATTCATTTTAGAAAAGAATGAAAAGGTTGGTAAAAAGATTTATATAACAGGTAAAGGTAGATGCAATGTTACAAATGATTGCTCGGTCAATGATTTTATTAACCATGTACCTACAAATGCAAGATTCTTATATTCAGCATTGAATGAATTTGGACCTAAAGATACTATTTCATTTTTTAATGAACATGGTGTTCCTTTAGTAACAGAAAGAGGAAATAGAGTTTTCCCAGTTTCATATAAAGCAAGTGATATTACTAGATGCTTAATTAAAGAATGTGAAAAATATGGAGTTAAAATCTATTGCCATAGTGACATATCTTCAATTGAAAAGAAAGAAGATAAATATATTGTTAAATATAATAAGATGATGCAAATAGAAGGAGATGCTTTAGTTATCGCGACTGGAGGACTATCTTATCCAACAACTGGTTCAACTGGTGATGGATATAAATTCGGAGTCCAATTTGGTCATCATATCAAATCTACAACTCCTAGTTTAGTATGCATTAAAGTTAAAGACCAAGTTAGTTATGACGCACAAGGATTAACGCTAAAGAATGTTGCTTTACATGGATATAATGATAAATTCCATCATTGTATTGAAGGAGATTTAACATTTGAAAAAGGTGTTATTGATGGACCAATTGTTTTAAAACTTTCTTCTTTAGTAGTACCTTGTTCTGATTTAAAATTATATATCGATTTAAAAATGGCTTTAACTATGGAAGAATTAGATGCACGTATTGTCAAAGATATTAAAAATAATCAAACAGGTAGATTAAAAGATGAAATGGAAAAGCTTTTACCTATTTCAATGATTAAAGATTTCTTAACAAGAGTTGATTTAAATCCTCGTATACCTCTTGCAAGTTTGAAAAAAGAAGATCGATTAAAGATTGTTACATACTTAAAAAAGTATTCTTTAGATTTTATTTCTTTTGGTGATTACTCTAGAGCGATTATCACTCGTGGAGGAATTGATATTAAAGAAATTAATCCTAAAACTATGGAATCTAAGTTAGTTAAAAACTTATATTTCATTGGTGAAGTATTAGATGTTGATGCTTTTACAGGAGGATTTAACATGCAAATTGCTTTTTCAACTGGTTATGCATGTGGAAAGCATTTAATTGATTAAGTATTAGTTTTTGCGCAAAATACCTATAATTCTACTTTTAGTAGAGAATAATACTATGCAGTAGAATTCAATTTTAAATTGTAGAAAATAAATCTTGTTTTTTAATTTTATTTTAAGGTGATTTATTTTATATTATTGATAGTTTCAAAAAGGAGGCTAACACATGGAAATTAAAATTTATTGTGATGCAGGCAGTAATTTATATAACAAAGTATTAAAAGATTTAGATGTCGAAGGCATTAAAGTAGTTTCAATGAACTTATTTGTTGAAGAAAAGACATATCATTGCTACGACGATAATATCGATGTAGAAAAGTTCGCTCACGAATATTATGATGAACTTCGCGCATTTAAAAATATTCATACTTCATTAATTAATCCAAATGATTTTATTGAAGCATTTAAAGAAGATGTTGAAAAAGGAAATAAGATTATTTGCTTTACTATGGCAAGTGGTATTTCTGGTACTTATCAAGCATGTGTTCTTGCCGCGAATCAAATCAATGATGAAAAAGGTGAAGAAATTGTTCATGTAGTCGATTCTAAAACTGCAGGTTTTGGTGAAGGATTACAAGCAATTGAAGCTTATAAATTAGTTAAAGAAGGTAAATCTTTTGAAGAAGTTGTCAAAGCAAGTGAAGATTTAGTTTTAAAAGTAAGAAGTGAATTTACTGTTGATGATATTAGATATTTATCTAAAACTGGTAGAGTAAGTGCATTAGTTGCGAAAATTGCTTCTTTCTTAAATATTAAAATCTTATTAAAAGGTTCTGATGAAGCTAAAATTGTTAATACAGGTAAAGTACATGGTAAGGTAATGGCTTTAAAGTCACTCGCAAATACATGTATTGAACATATTAAAGATAAAGATCAACTTGTTTATATCTCTCATTGTGATGACATTGATAGCGCGAATAAGTTAAAAGACTTATTAGGTAATGCTGGAATCAAGAATGTTTATATCGCAATTCATGATCTAGCTACTGGTTCACATCTTGGCCCTGGATCAGTCGCAGTATTCTATAAAGGTGAAAATAGAAATTAAGGTACGCTATGCGTATCTTTTTTGTTTAAAACACTTTCATTATTTATAAATAATGATTTTATTAAAAAGATAGTGCAAATATTTTAGATTATGCTAAAATATCTATGCTTTGAAGGTGATGAAAATTATGGAACCAAATGAATGTGTAAAATCGATTGCAAGTCAAGTTAAACAAACAAATGATAAAACTGTCAAATATGAAACCAAGAGATTTGAATCTTTTAAAAACAAATTATTAGGTGAAATTGACGATATTCATAAACAAGTTGAAGAATATGAAAATAATCTTCATGAATATCAAACACGTTTAGAAAAAGTAAAAAAAGCATCATTATCATCACTTGATAAAGAATTAGAAGATGAAATAAATTCAATGTTCATAGAAAGGTTCTTTTAATTATGGTAGAAAAAAATGACGATATTAAAAAAGCTTCTAAGGAACTAGAAGATTTAAAACAAAATTATCAATATAAATTAAATGTTTTTAATTCTTTATATCAACAAAAGATTAAAGAATTAGAAGATGCACAAGGACAACATATCCTTGATATTGATATTCATTACAATTCAAAATCATCTCAATTCAAAGAAAAAAATACAACTATTAACAATATTACTTCAGATATTGATGATTACATGGGATATATTGATGATTATCTTAATGAATTAGAAAAAATGACTAAAGGAGATAGAAAATAATGGCAAAAGTAGATGCGAATAAATCTATAACCGATGTCAAAATAGAAAGTTATAATCTTGAAAAGAAGATTAAAGATTTAGATTCATCTATTTCTAGTTTGAACGCGATTAATATTAACTACGAACCAGGTAGTTCTTTTAAAAGTGGTTTAGAAGATTTAGAAAATAAATACGACGAACAAAAAAATTATGCTTTAGTTGTTAATAATAAATTTGAAAAGATGAAAGATTCTTTAAAAGATACAATTGATGATATTAATAAATTAAAAGCTAAATTTAAGAATTGTAAAGAAACATTATTAAAGATAAATGAATATCGTTCAAATTTTGATTATAACAAAATAAGACATATTTTAAATGATTTTGATAAGACTATCTTTGATAATCCATATTCATTAAAATCAATCGATGATTTAAAACAAATGTATTATTGGACACTTTCTGAAGTTATTTCTAAACATGGAAGCGGAACTAAATTAAGACTTTCTGAAATTGATGAATATTTAGATGTTGTTTCCAAATTAGATAATTTTAGAAATGAATTAAATAAAAATTTCTATCAAGAAGATGCATGTCGCCATCTATTAATTGTTTTAAACAACGAATTAGCGTCTAAGGATTTATTTGATTCTAGTGATTTTAGCTTATATCATGAATATTTTGTCATATTAAAACAATATAGAAATATATTTAGTGAAGATACAGTAAGTAGATATAATGCATTTGAAGCAAAGATGGTTAATTGGTATAACAAAATATCAGTTAATGCATTTGAAGTACAATCCGATATTAATAAGGCGGTTAATTTATTCTTAATGCGCGATGTATTTAATAAAGATGATATTAATGTCAAAGTATTTAAAGAATGCTCTTCAGAAGAAGAATTAAGAAATAAATTTGAACAAAATGTTATCGCGACTTGTAATGCCCAAGGAATGGAAAATATCCTTTCAAAAGCAATCGCTAAAAAGGGTGAATTCAAAGCTAGTAATGTCGCAGAAATTTTAAAATCTAAGTTTATCCAATTAAATCAATTACCAACTATTATTGAAACATTGGAAGATAAACTTTCCGCATTACAAAGATGGGAAATTGTTGATGTATTGATCACTAATTACCAAGATGTAACATATAGAGAAATTATTGAAGCTTTAATCGTTTCTGCATTAAAGAAGAAATATTATCGTATGTCTTTACCAACTATTTGTCATTATTTATTGATTTCTTATAAATACACAGAAAGTAGAGATACTAAATATGAAATAGTTAAATTCGCAGAAAAGATCTTTGCTTCTCCAAAAGTATATCGCGATAGATATAAACTTGATGGATATGAAATCATGCAAGTATATAGAATTTCTAAATCTAAAAAGATTAATAAGAAAAAAGGATTTAATTATTTAGGTGAACCTAGTGATGTAGTTGAAGGTAAATCAACCTTTGTTCCAAAAAATAAACACTTTATTTCATTATTAAAAACTTTAGTGTTTATTTTAATGGCTTTGGTCGTTGGTATATGCACGGCAGGATTAATCTATTTTAAAATCGATATCTATGATTATAAGATGTATATGATTTTAGGTGGAGGAGCTTCATTACTTGGATTATTAATGACTTATTATATTGTATATTTCAATTCATATGATGAACTTAAAGCTATTATTGCTCGTTATAGTATTTATATATTATTAATACTAGGAACTGTGGCATTCTCTTATTTATATTTCTCACATATTAGTCCAAGATTCGATGCGAATGTTTTTAACATATCGATATTCGCGGCAATCTTAGGCGCGGTATTTAATTTCTTATCTTATTTCTATATTAATAAGAATGAAAAACCAGGATTAAAAGTCACATTTATTATTGTTTCCACCTTATGTGCGATTTATTTGCTCGCGATGATGGTTTATACAATTTTAACATTTAGATAAAATTAAGGAGATATTATGAATAAATACTTAAACAATTTCTATAATTTATTTTCTTATAACAAAGATATTGCTTATAAAGCAGTTGTTGAAAAGAAAGATTGGTTATTTCAAGATTTATATTTTCCATATTCATTTTTTGAAGTAAAAGAGAATGATAAAAGTATTTATCCAGATATCTTTGCCTTATATGATCAAACATTGTTATTTAAAGAGGCATCTTTTGATAATGATGTTTTTTTAGATCACGAAGATAAAAAAGAAGAAATTACTAATACATTTAATAATAATTTCGCTCTTGCATATGCTTATGATTCATTATTACCTTTAGATAAAGATTCATTCTATGTTCAATTTGATTTTACAAAAATCGATCAAAAACTTTACCAAATCTTAATTGCAAACATATTCCCTTGCATCGATAATATAAAAGAATTAGATTTCTTTTATGACAAAACAAATGTAGTCGATTTATTAAGATACCCAATGTATGGAAATCCTCATCGTTGGAATATTATTTTAACAAAAGATAAATTAATTCAAAATCGCTTATATTTGCCATATGTTAAAAAGATTATCTATGATGAAAGTAAACTTACAGATGAAGAATTAGAAACATTAAAAATTATTGCTTCTTCATTAAAAGTTTCTTTAGAGGCAATCAATGATAAATAAAGAATTATTTCATCAATTATATACAACTAAAGCATATCCAAGTGAATTTGAAGATTATCTTTATCCTATATATGATCATTTAATCGCTTCAATACAAGATAGATTAAATAAATCAAATATCAGAAATAAGAATATCGACTTATATACTTGCTTTTTATATTTGGTTGAAGAACATTTATTTAATATTAGTTTTCTTGACCGTAATATGTTAGAAAAATTTATTAATGATGAAAATTATAAGAATCATTTATTCTTAGTCGTTAATGATAAGATATTCTTTAATGAATATTTAGAATATAAAGCAATATCAATTATTGATAAGCATAATCCATTGATTTCTACTTTATCATTCTATTTAAACTTCATTGTCAATAAATATGAACAATTACCATCTGATAAGATGACATTGAATGTTAAGTTAAAATTAGATGCATTAAAAAAGGCATTCTTAATGACTAAATCAGTTACCAAATTATTAACTCAAGGATTTGAAACAGAAGCTTTTTCTACTTGGAGAACAATTCATGAAGTAGAATGCGTGGCTAAGATATTACATGAACATCCATACTTATCTGATTTATATTATAAACACATGGAATATAATTCAAAGTTTAGAGAATCACAAATTGGTAATGTATCACAAGAGGATAATGATATATTCTTTGGCGAAATAAAAGAGAATATGAAGAAATATGATCTTAAGTCAAAGGATATGAAAAAATATCTTGAATACGGATGGTTATATGGAGTTAAAGATTGGCAAGTTAATTATCCTGAAATGAAATTAAATTTTAGAAAAGGGGTTGAATATGTCGCGAATCTAACTGCTTATTCAACTATTTATGAAGCTAGTAGTGAAATCGCTCATGGATCTTCTTTATTAATTTATTCTAACAAGAAATATTATTGTAATTTAACTTTAATTTGTATTTATGAATCATTCTTTAGAATGGAAAGTATATTCTCTCAAATTGTTAAAGAATTCCCTGAAATTGATTCATCTGGATATTTCAAAATGCAAGATATTTATTTAAAAGAATTAAAGAAGAATTTCTTAAAATTAAAGATATCTTTAGAATATCAAAATAAGAGAAATGAAGAATTAGAAGATAACAAAAAAGTCTCACAATAAAGTGAGGCTTTTTGATTGTAAAGTAATATTCTATACGTCTTGGAAACAAGATCCTCCGATGAATTCTCTTAAAATAGAATTACATGGGACCCATGAATCATCTAAATCGACGAATAATTTTAAGAATTTAATTAAACGATTCGCTCTAGTGTAGTAAATTGAATCCTTTGGAATCGCAGTTAATAATGGAAGAGCGTATTTTTTATTGATACATAATTCACAAGGTAATAATGAGTTGAAAACATAATCTGCGTTTTCTTGTGTATTATAAATCCATTTGAATTCGCCTTCTCTAACATTGTTCCACATTGATAAAGTTTCTTCCGCGGAAGAGTTTCTAAATTGATAATCACGAACAATTCTTCTTACTAATCTTAAATCAGTTAATGAAATAGGGTTTGTATTATCAACATTGACTTGAGCTTGAGGAGCAATGAAGATTCTGAATTTTTGATGTGATGGAATTTGACTTGTTAATTTTTCATTTAAAGCGTGAATTCCTTCGATAATAATAGGTTGATTTTGTTCAATAACAATTGGATCTTTGAATGATGTATTACCTGTTTTGAAATCATAAATAGGAAGTGAAACTGGTTGACCATCGATTAAATCAATAATGTTTTTATTGATTAAATCAATATTTAATGATTCTAAACATTCAAAATCTGGCTTACCGTCGTCTCCTAGAGGAACTTTTTCTTTAGGTAAATAATAATTGTCTAAAGAGATTCTAATAGGTCTTAAACCTAAGGATAATAATTCAGTTCTTAATCTATTCGCAAATGTTGTTTTACCACTTGAAGAAGGACCTGCAACACAAATAAGTCTAATAGAATCAGAATTAGAACCGATTAATTGACCAAGTTCTGCAAGCATATTGTTATGGTGTTGTTCACACATATTAATAAAATCAATTGGACCATCTTCTAATGCGAATTTGTTAATTGACGCAACTGAATCAGTCTTAACTTGTTTAGCCCAAGTATAAGAGTCTCTTAATGTTTTTGAGAATACAGGAGCGTCAACAAATGGAGGAATTTCACCATTAGTTTCACTACGAGGATATTGAATTAAAATACCATGACCATAAACCATTAACTTATAATCTTGAATGTGACCAGTTGAAGGTACCATATGTCCATACATATAATTTAAATAGCCATTGCATTCATAGAGATGAACAGTTTTTTCAGGACGATATTTTAAAATTTCAATCTTGTCTAATAAATTGTATTTTTGATAGATTTCTTTTGCTTCTTCATTAGTGACAATTTTTCTTTTAAATGGATAATCTTCTGAAACAATACGGTCGATTTCATTTTTTAATTTGTTGCATAATTCAGTGTTGATTCTAAATGGTGGTTTTCCATTAGGATCTGTTGGGAATACCATGAAGATTGATCTAGAAATGTTGTATGTGAATTTAATTGGAGTATTTGGAAAGACGTTATTTGCAGCCATTGCGATAATATAACGTAATGATGTTTCATATACTTTTCCTGAATCGTGATCCTTTTTTGTTAACAATTTAACATCTGCATCATAGAAAACTTCATATGTTAATTCTCTTAAAATGTTATTTACTTTACAATAGATAAATTCTTTTTTATCACCTTCAATTAAATCAAGGATTTTAGTCTTTTTATCAAGACTAATAGTTCTACCTTGAATAGTGACTTTAAACGAGCTTTGATTCATAAAAATTTCTCCTTTCTAAGGCTTTATGAAAGCGCTTGCATTGTTAATTATATACCATAATATTTAAAATTACAAATATTATTTTTCTACTTGAATTCAAATAACAAGATAATTAAAGTTTCTTCGAAAAAATCGACTATTTAAATTGTTCTAATTGCTAGAGCATAATTATGAGAGTATAATGTAAAAGGTTTAGAGGTGAATTATGGAATTCAAAGTAATATTAATTAACGTCTTAATGATGCTATTTTATCTAGCGATTGGCTATGTATTAGCTAAATGCGATAAAGCATGTGATAAACACGCAAGAACTATTTCTAGCTTATTATTATATGTATGTGGACCAGCGATGGTAATATCGGCATTTGAATCATTAAGCTATAATAAACAAGATTTAATTCAAATGGGATTATTCTTTATTACTACATTAATAATTCAAATTGTTGTGATTATAATTATCTATTTGGTATTAAGAAAGAAGTATGATGACGCTAAATATCGCATATTAACATTTGGTGCAGCATGTGGTAATGTCGGTTTCTTTGGTCTACCATTAGTAAATGGTTTATTTCCAGATTATCCAATAGTATCATGTTATTCATCAGTATATGTTATGAGTATGAATTTAATTGCCTTTACTTTAGGAGTATTTTTAATTACCCAAGATAAGAAATATGTATCTATTAAAGCAGCGATTGTAAATCCAACATCTTTAGCGATATTTGTCGCGCTTCCTTTATATATTTTAAATATTCATTTTCCTTCAACTATATCATCAACCTTTTCTTTATTAGGTAAGATGACAACACCTTTATGCATGATTGTTTTAGGCTTAAGATTATCTGCGATGAAGATGAAAGATGTTTTTACTCGTCCATTTGCCTATTTATGTTGCTTATTAAAATTAATTATATTTCCTTTATTTGCATATTTAGTGGTTTATTTTATTCCATTCTTTGATCAAACATTTAAAGTATGCATATTAGCTTTATCCGCGGCACCTTGTGGAGCGATTATTCTTTCTTTGGCTGAATTACATCAAACAGAACAAGATTTATGTGCGAATGTGGTCTTACTTTCGACTATATTATGCGTAATAACCATCCCTTGTTTGATGCTAATTGTTTAAAAATGTTAAAAAATTAAAAAAATGCTTGTATAGATACTTTCATAATGATATTATATACAAGCAATCGATATCGCAGGGTAGAGCAGCCTGGTAGCTCGTCGGGCCCATAACCCGGAGGTCGGATAGTTCAAATCTTCCCCCTGCAACCAAGATTATTCCGCGTTTCGCGTTTATATAGATTGAATACCGCAAGGTATTTTTTTTTACGTTTTTTTAAAATAAAAAGAACACCGAAGTGTTCTAGTCATTTGAAATCAAATCAATTTGAGTATTTGATATTGTATTTAAAGTTGTTTTGTAGAATTCTTTTAATCCTTCAATCATATATGTAACATCTTTAGTTCCTGCAGTTTCATAAGAAGAGTGCATTGCAAGTTGAGCTAAACCAATATCGACACTCATTAAAGAAACTTGGCTTGTTGAGATATTACCTAATGTTCCTCCACCTCTTAAATCAGCGCGATTTGTAAAGAATTGATATGGAACTTGTGCTTTATCACAAATTTGTTTAAAGATTGAACAAGATAATCCATCTGTTGTATATGATTGTGCAGCATTGAATTTAATAACAATACCTTGATTCATTTTTGGATTATTTAAAGCATCTGATAATTCAGGATGATTTGGATGAATTGCATGAGCGTTATCGCTTGAAACCATGAATGATTTAGCAATAGCTTCTTTATGCTTTAATTCATTTAAACCTAAAGAATAAGAAATCATTTCAAGAGTGTCTTTTAAGAATGTAGAAGCGGCACCTTGTCTAGTAACTGAGCCAACTTCTTCATTATCAAATGAAGCAACTACATTGATATGATGTAATGGAGTTGATTCAATAAATGCTTGAGTAGAGCAATATGCGCATTCAAGATTATCAATCTTACTTGAAGCGAATAATTCATTTTCAAAGCCTAATATTGATCCTTTAACACGATTATATAAATATAAATCATGACCAATAATATCATCTTTGGAAATATTTAATTCTTTTGCGAGTAAATCTAAGAATGTTAATTTAGTATTTAAAGAGCAAAGAGGAATTGTATCAACAGATAAATTATAAGCAAAACCTGTATTTGCTTGTCTATTGAAGTGAATTGCGACATTTGGAATGATTAATAAATCACGGTCTATATTAACAAGTTTAGTTTCAATACCTGTTTTAGTTTTTAAAATAATTCTTCCAGCGACTGATAAAGGTCTATCTAACCATGGAGCGCATAACATACCTCCGTATGCTTCAACTGATAATCTTAAATAATTAGGATTAACAATATCACAATTTGGTTTTACTTTAAAAGTAGGAGAGTCAGTATGACTTGCGACAATGTTATAAGATAGATTATTTAAATCTAAATCTTTACCAATATTAAAAGCGATGATAGATGTGCCATTTCTTGTAATAAAATATTTGCCACCTAATTCTAATTTTGAATTAGAATGTTCTAATATTTCTTTATAACCATTTTCAAGTAACATTTCTTTTAAATTATTTGTTGAATGAAATGCACTAACTGAGTGATCTAAGAAATTAATTAAATTATTTATATATTCCATATTATCCTCCAAGATACAAAAAAAGGAAGGATTAATATCCTTCCAGTAATGTCTAGATGGTGGCCCAGGCCGGAATCGAACCGGCGACACAGGGATTTTCAGTCCCTTGCTCTACCAACTGAGCTACCGGGCCACATGGCGGACCAGACGAGAATCGAACTCGCGATCTTCTCCGTGACAGGGAGACATGTTAACCGCTACACCACTGGTCCATCGGACATTGCTTTTCTATTATCAACTATAAATGAATATTTTGCAAGTAAAATATTTAAAAATTTACATTTTATTTGCTATATAACTATTTTGCGACATTGTTTTTAATTTATGGGGCTGTAAGTTTATTATATTTAACAAAAATATCAATTATATTGATATAATTATTATAGAGGTGTCAAATATGAAAAAAATAATTACTATTAGCCGTCAATTTGGAACTGGTGGAAGAGAAATAGGTGAAGAAGTTGGAAGATTACTTAATATTCCAGTATACGACAAGTACATTATTGAACATGTCGCAGAACAATCTGGATTTGAAAAGAATCTTGTTAAAAGTGCTTTAACTCGTAATTCTCCAGGTAAATATGCTTCTAAAAAATTTAAAATTAATGGTATTAATGTTGATGAACTTTTATATATTGAAGAAAAGAGAATCATCCAATCTTTGGCTTCAAAAGAATCTTGCATATTCATTGGTAGATGTAGTGATTATATTTTAAAAGATAATAAAGATGCAATGCATGTATTTATTTATGGTGACCCAAAAGTAAGAGTAGAACGTATTTCTAAAGGAAATTATGAAGGTAAAGATACTCCAGAAAAAATCTTAAAAGAAAAAGATAATAAAAGAGCGACCAATTATGAACATTTTACCGGTAGAAAATGGGGTGAACCAACAAACTACGATTTAATGATTAATTCTAGCAAATTATCCAAAGAAGAATGCGTAAAGTTAATTATTGATTTATTTGAGAAATTATAAGATAATAACTTTGTTTTTTAATTATTAATACACCTTATGGTGTATTTTTAAAAGAAAGGGATTTATGAAAAAGACATTAAGCTTTTTAAAAAATTATAAAGTACAATCTATATTAGCCCCTTTATTTAAACTTATTGAAGCAGCATTAGAACTTTTAGTTCCAATTATTGTTTCCATGATTGTTGATAATGGTATTAATGTAGCGGAACCTAATAAACAATATATTTTATATATGTTTTTATTAATGTTAGGTGTTGGATTAGTGGGATTTTTATTTTCCATTACCGCACAATATTTCGCAGCAGTTGCCGCGATTGGATTATCAACTGATTTAAAAAAGGCATTATTTAAAAAGATTCAATCTTTACCTTACTATGCATTAGATCAAGTAGGTAGTTCTTCTTTAGTTACACGTATGACAAGTGATGCAACACAAGTACAAAATGGTGTTAATATGACATTAAGATTATTCTTAAGATCACCAGTTATTGTATTTGGTGCATTAATCATGGCTTGTAGCATATCTTTAAAGATATCTTTAATCTTTTTAGGAGTTATCATAATTTTATTAATTATTGTTTTAACAATTATGTTTAAGTGCATTCCTTTAAACAAGAAAGCACAAGAAAGACTCGATTCTATTACTTTATCAACAAGAGAAAATTTAGTTGGTGCAAGAGTTATTAGAGCTTTCTCTAAAGAAGATAAAGAAATTAAATCTTACCATGAAAAGAACCAAGATTTAGCAAAACAACAAAAACATATTGGATGGATTAATGGACTTATGAATCCATTAACATATGTTATATTAAACGGTGCGATTATCTTAGTTGTTTATGTAGGTGGTAAATATGTTAATACTGGTGAATTAACTCAAGGTAATGTTATTGCTTTATATAACTATTTATCAATTATTTTAACTGAGCTTATTAAATTTGCTTCTTTAATTATTACTATTAATAAAGCATTAGCATGTGCAGGTAGAGTAGAAAACGTTTTAAATATTGATGAGACATTAAAATTCTCTGATGAAAAGAATATTTCAACATCATATATCGAATTTAATAATGTTACTTTAAAATACCATGAAAACTCATCTCCTGCTTTAAAAAATATTTCATTTAAAGTTAATAAAGGCGATACCATCGGTATCATTGGTGGTACGGGTTCTGGTAAAACTAGCTTAGTTAATTTACTTCCTCATTTCTATGATGTCACTGAAGGAAGTGTTTCGATCCAAGGAGATAATGTTAATTCCTATGATTTAAATACTTTAAGAAGTAAATTTGGTGTTGTTCCTCAAAAAGCTGTTTTATTTAAAGGAACTATTAGATCTAATTTAACCTTTAGAAAGAAAGACGCAAGCGATGAAGAATTGCTAAATGCTTTAAAAACTGCACAAGGTATTGATGTAGTAGAAAAGAAGGAAAAAGGTCTAGATAGTGAAGTAGAACAAAATGGTCAAAACTTCTCTGGAGGACAAAAACAAAGATTATGTATCGCTCGTGCATTAGTCGGTAATCCTGATATCTTAATTTTAGACGATTCTTCTAGCGCACTTGATTACGCAACAGATGCAAAATTAAGAAAAGCATTAAAGAATTTAGATTATAAACCTACAGTATTTATTGTTTCTCAAAGAACTTCCTCTTTAGCGCATGCGGATCAAATTATCGTATTAGATAATGGTGAAATGGTTGGAAGAGGAACTCATGAAGAATTATTAAAAAATTGTGAAGTATATCAAGAAATTCATTATTCACAAACTAAAAAGGAGGATAGATAATTATGTCTACTAAACAAACTGTTATTCTTCTTTTTAAAGAATTAAAAAAATATCGTTTCTTAGTTATTTTAAGTATATTACTCGCATTAATCAATGTTGCTTTAACTTTATATAATCCTATATTAATCGGTAACGCAATTGATTTAATTGTTGGTCAAGGTAATGTTGATTTTGATTCTATGTATCGTATCTTTATTATCTTAAGTGTAGTTATTTTAGGTATTTGTATTTCTCAATTCCTCATGACTATTGTTAATAACAATATTACTTATTCATTAATTAAAGATATTAGAAATAAATCGATTATTAAAATATCTCATTTACCTTTAAGTTATATTGATTCTCATTCATATGGTCAAATATTATCTAATGTTATATCAGATGTTGATCAATTATGCGATGGTTTATTAATGGGCTTTAGCCAATTATTTACTGGCGTATTAACAATTGTTGGTACCATTATCTTAATGTTTATTTATAGATGGCAAATTGCTTTAGTTGTAGTATTGGTTACTCCATTAAGCTTATTTGTTGCAAAATTTATTGCGAGCAGAACTCATTCAATGTTTATTAAACAATCAGTTACTAGAGGTGAACAAACTTCTTTTATTGAAGAGATGATTAACAATCAAAAAGTTATTCAAGCATTTAATAAACAAGATGATAATCAAGTTAACTTTGATGAAATTAATACTCGTTTACACGATTGTTCATTAAAAGCTACATTCTTCTCCGCTTTAACTAATCCTTCAACTAGATTTGTTAATTCAATTGTCTATGCTGTTGTTACTTTAGTTGGTGCTTATCAAGTTATATCTATCTCAAATCCTGCAATATTTGGTGTAGGTAGATTATCTTCTTTCTTAAGCTTCGCAAACCAATATACAAAACCATTTAATGATATTTCTAGCGTTATTACTGAACTTCAAAATTCCTTTGCTTGTGCTTCTAGAGTATTTGAATTACTCGCACAAGAAGAAGAGGTTAAAGATGATAATAATAAAGAATTAATTTCTCCAGATGGTAATATTGATATTGAACATGTATATTTCTCATATGTCGAAGAAAAACCTTTAATCCAAGATTTTAATTTAAGTGTTAAAAAAGGAACTAGAATCGCGATTGTTGGCCCTACAGGATGTGGTAAAACTACATTGATTAATTTACTTATGAGATTCTATGATACTAATCAAGGAACAATTACCTATGATGGTAATAAAATTAGAGAAATCACTCGTAAATCTTTAAGAGATAATATTGGAATGGTTTTACAAGAGACTTGGTTAAAATCAGGAACTATCAAAGAAAATATTACTTTAGGAAAAGAAGATGCCACTGAAGAAGAAATTATAAAAGCATGTAAAGAAGCTAATTCATATAACTTTATTATGCAACTTGAAAATGGCTTTGATACGCATATAAATGAAGATGGAGGAAGTTTATCCCAAGGTCAAAAGCAATTATTATGTATTACTAGAATTATGCTTGCTTGTCCAAATATTTTAATCCTTGATGAAGCTACTTCTTCAATTGATACACGTACTGAATTAAAGATTCAAGAAGCATTTGAAAAATTGATGAAAGGTAGAACTTCATTTATTGTCGCTCATAGATTATCAACAATTCAATCCGCGGATATCATTCTAGTTATGAAAGATGGTAACATTATTGAAATGGGTAATCATGATCAATTAATCGAAAAACAAGGCTTCTATTATAACCTTTATAATTCACAATTCGCAAAAGATTAAGTCTAACCATGTGTTTACACATGGTTTTTCTTTGAAAAAAATTGATACTTTTTAAACTAAAAAAGTGGTATAATATATGTATACGGGAGGAAGAAATATGTATCAAGTTAATGATGTTGTAGTACATGTCCTTAATGGCGGTGTTTTTAAAATTGCTTCCTTACAAAGTATGGATATAGGTAATGGAGAAGAAAATTTCTATAATCTCGAACCATATATAAAAACTGAACAAAATGCTTCTTTATCAATTATGCTTCCTGTTAGCAAAAGTGATAAATTACTTAGAGATTTAACTACTAAAGAAGAAGCTTTAAAGTTATTTGATAAATT
Organism: bacterium; assembly: GCA_963623095.1. Taxonomy (GTDB): domain Bacteria; phylum Bacillota_I; class Bacilli_A; order RFN20; family CAG-449; genus UBA3210. The sequence goes on from CAVFKD010000007.1 coordinate 30,073, forward strand.
AAAGGATATGGAACCTATTTGGTATACTGATGCAAAAACAAGAAAAATTAAATTTCAAGAATTATATCAAGGTCGATCATTAGAAAATTATTTCTTAATCCTTAAATCTTTATATGTACAACAAAATAAATTAATAGAGCAAAACAAGGCTCTAAATTTAATTGATTATGATTTCTTAAAGAGAATTAGACAATCTATCAACGATGAATTTTCAATTGTTCTTTCTATGCCTCCTGAAGAAATAGAAAAGAAATTTATTGATGCAATTTAAAAAAGAACCACTTCACATGGTTCTTTTTATATTGTGTTTAATTTCTTTGTGTTATTAACAATTTGAATTACTACATATAGAGCAATAATAACTTCTGTTATTGGCATTGCAAACCATATCATATCTGGTTTAATTAATGGTAATAGATAAATCAAGATACCGCTAATGATTAGGCCTCTTCCAACTGATATTATAAATGAAATCTTTGGTTTCATAATTGATTGGAAATAATAAGTAGAGAAGATATTTAAAGGTAATAATATAAAAGATAATGAATACATTCTTATCATACTAGGACCAATTGATAATATTTCTTCTGTAGGGCTCATAAACAAATAAATATAAGCTTGAGGGAATATTAAACTAAATCCTGTCCAAAAGATAGAAAATACTAATGTAGTAATTAATGCGTATTTAAGTGTTTGTTTTATTCTTAAAGGCTTATTTGCACCAAAGTTTGTGGAAATAATAGGTTGGCTAGCTTGTCCTACTGCATAAGCACAACATTGTACAAATGTCGAAATATTGATAATTGGACCATAAACAGATAACGCATTAGAATCTAAATATCGCATAATTTGACGATTAAATAAGATTGTTAAAATTCCCATTGCAACATCGATAAAGAAAGATGAAAATCCATTAATAGTGATATTTTTTAATCTTGTAAATAATCTATCTAATTTAATCAATTTTAAAGTATTTTTCTTTTTAAAAAAGTGAATACATAATAATAAAGTAGTAATTATAGAGCCTATCGCGGTTGCAAGTCCTGCGCCAAATATTCCCATATCGAATGTAAAGGTGAATAAAATATCACCTGCAACATTGAATAATCCTCCGAATAAAACAGCGAAAGTGGCTAATGATGGATCATTATCATTTCTTAAAAAGGCAATAAGCATTTGATTTATTAAATATGTAGGTAAAACAATTTTAATTGGTAAAAGATAATCATTACATAAAGATAGTAATGTTTCATCACTTGCACCAAAGAAACTTAATATAGGCTTATCAAATAAGAAAAATACAATCCAACAGATTAAAGAAAGGATAACTGAACCGATAAATGAAGCAGTAAAGTATTTATTATCTTCAGAAGAAGAATCGATGTTTCGACCTCTTATAGAACTAAAAAGTATACTTCCTCCAACACCCATTAATAATCCTAAAGAATAAATAATATTCCATATAGGTGCGATAATCGCTAAAGCGGCAGTTCCATTAGGACCAACATAATTTCCTACAACTGCCATATCAACAACGCTATAAATGGAAGTGATTAAAGCACTTCCTAAACTGGCAAAAAGGTATTTAAAGTAGAGATTTTTAATTTTATCGTTAATTAAATCCATAACTCCTCCAAAAAATAAAACCGGATAAGGATTAGACATTTCAGCCTACACCTTATCCGGTTAATTGTTTCTTTTGAACAATTCACCCTCCGATGAACGATTATTATTTTACTAAAGTTAATTTTTTAGTCAAGAATTAATTGCAAATAAAAATGAGAATCGAATAAACGATTCTCATAATTATTAGTGATTTTAATTAACCAAGCATGGAAATTAAGATACCTGCCGCGACGGCTGAACCTATAACACCTGCAACGTTTGGTCCCATTGCGTGCATTAATAAGTAGTTATCTGAATCTTCTTCTTGACCAATCTTATGGACAACTCTCGCTGCCATTGGAACTGCGGATACACCAGCGGCACCAATCATTGGATTGACTTTACCATGTGTAACTTTACACATAATCTTGCCTCCAAGGATACCACATGCTGCTGCGACAATGAATGCGAAGATACCTAAGACGAAAATCATAATTGTTTGTAATTGTAAGAATGTTGAACCTAATGCAGTTGCACCAACACTTAAACCAAGTAAGATAGTGCAGATGTATAATAATGCATTAGATGCTGTGTGTAATAAGTTTGGTACTACACCAGATTCTTTTACTAAGTTACCAAACATAAAGCAACCGATTAATGGAGTACATGATGGGACAAGTACGCATACGACGACTGTAACAATGATTGGGAAGAGAATTTTTTCAACTTTAGAAACTTCTCTTACTTGTTCCATTCTAATTAATCTTTCCTTCTTAGTTGTTAAACCTTTAATAATAGGAGGGAAGATAATTGGAACTAAAGCCATGTAAGAATAAGCTGCTAGAGCGATACCTGCTTGTAAATTAGGATTTGCTAATTTACCTGAAACATAAATTGCAGTTGGTCCATCAGCACCACCGATAATACCAATACCTGCAGCATCACCTGCAGTAAATCCAACTCCAGGGATGTTTGATAACGCTAATGCTCCTAAGAATGCTGCAAAGATACCGATTTGAGCAGCAGCACCTAAGATCATTGTCTTTTTGTTTGCGATTAATGGGCTGAAATCAGTTGTTGCACCAATTCCAATAAAGATTAAGCAAGGATAGATTTCGTGTTCTACACCAATATGTAATACACCAAGTAATCCTCTTGTTGTTGTAGTATGATCAGCAATTTCTTTGAAAGTATAACTTGTTATTCCATAAGAATTCCAAGTATCTTCGGTTATTGCGCGATAGAATGAAGCGTCAATACCATCGTAAGTATAAGTAATATAGATTGCAGGATAGATGTTAACAAGTAACATACCTATTGCAATTGGAATTAATAAATAAGGTTCATAGTCCTTTTTGATAGCTAAGAATAGTAATACACAAGCTAGGACGATCATTATTAGATTCATCCAGCCATCACCTTTAAAGAAAGATACTATTCCAGTTTCATTTAAGAAATTTAGAATAAGTTCCCACATAAGATTAACCTATAATTAATAATTCGTCTTTATTTTGGACCATTGATCCTTTTGAAACTTTGATTTCTTTAACAACGCCATCTTTATTAGCTTTGATTTCGTTTTCAAGTTTCATAGCTTCAATAACACAAACTAGATCACCTTTTTTAACTGTTGAACCAACACTTACTTTGATGTCTAATACTTTACCGCCGATAGGTGCGAGTAATGGAGTACCTTCACCAGAACTTGCTACTGGAGCAGCTGCAGGTGCACTAGCTTTAGGAGCTTCAATGCTTCCTTTTACTTCTTCACATGCTTCTAATTCAACTTCATAAAGTTTTCCGTTAACTTTAACACGATATTTTTTCATAATTTAAAATCTCCTTATTATTTAACTTCTTTGACGCTTACTAAGCGAACATCTTTTTTGATTTCATTACGATAATCAATAGTAGCGACTAATACTGCCGCCATCATATCATCATCGGTAATTTCTACATTTTTAGTTTCATTTACAACTGGTGCAGCTGCAGGAGTGACTTCATTTTTCTTTGCAGCAGCTTCTACTTGTTTTTTCATTTCAAATAAGCCAGTTAATTTAAATACTAATGTTGTAACACCAATAATGATGAGTAAGATTGCAAATACCATTAAGATTGAAACGACTGAATATAAAGCACCTGTGCCTACATCCATTGTAGAATCTTTTAATGCTAATAAATTAATATAATCCATGCTTACCTCCTATCCGATAACCAAGTTGAATTCTTCAACTTCATCTTCTTCTTTTTGAGGGTTGTCACGTTTTGAAATAAATTCTAATGCAACCTTTTCAAATAAAGCTAATGATAAGACATCTTCATCTGATTTAGCGATACCTTCATATTTTTTCTTTAAATCTTCAAATTCAGGTTTTAATAAATCAGCAGGTCTACATGTAATAACTTCATCATCACCGACAATTCTTTTGATAATCGCAGGATCTAAAGTGATTTCTGCAGGAGCTTTACCATAACGTCCATGTAAATAATCATTGATTTCTTTTGGAACCATTTTATATCTTTCACCTGTTAAGACATTTAATACTGCTTGAGTACCAACCATTTGAGAAAGTGGTGTAACAAGTGGAGGATAACCTAAGTCTTTTCTTACATTAGGAATTTCTTTACAAACATCTTCGAATTTATCCATTGCGTTTTGATCGGATAATTGCTTCATTAAGTTTGAAAGCATACCACCTGGAACTTGATATTTTAAAATGTTTGCGTTAACGCTTAATGATTTAGGATTTAATAAACCTGATTTTAAATATTTATCTTTAATCTTAGATAATTTTTCTCCTGCTCTTTCTAAGCAAGCATCATCTAATTTAGGATCATATTTAGTTCCTTTATATGCTGCATTGAATGCTTGAGTTGAAGGTTGAGCAGTACCATTTGATAAAGGTGAAATACCACAGTCAATGATATCAACGCCAGCTTCAATAGCTTTTGCATATGTCATTTCACAAATACCACCAGTGCAGTGAGAATGTAATTCAATTGGTAATGATGTACCTTGCTTTAATGCTTTGATTAATTTGTAAGCATCTTCAGGTAGTAAGACACCAGCCATATCTTTAATACATAAAGAATCTGCACCTAATGCTTCAACATCTTTTGCAAGTTGAACATAATATTCAATTGTGTGGACAGGTGAAGTAGTGTAAGATAATGCAATTTGGCATTGACCTCCATACTTTTTAGTTGATACGACAGCTTGTTTTAAGTTTCTAATATCGTTTAATGCATCGAATACACGGATGATATCGATACCATTTTCAATTGACTTTTTAACAAACATGTCAACTACATCGTCTGAGTAATGACGATAGCCTAAAATGTTTTGTCCTCTGAATAGCATTTGTAATTTTGTTTTCTTACAAACGGCACGAACTTGTCTAAGTCTTTCCCATGGATCTTCATTTAGGAATCTTAAACAAGAGTCAAATGTTGCGCCTCCCCAAACCTCTAATGCTTCAAACCCAGCATCATCTAGTTCTTTTGCAACAGATACTACTTCTTCAGTAGTCATACGTGTTGCGAATAAGGATTGGTGGCCATCACGAAGACTTGTTTCTACGATTTTAACGCCCATAATTATCTCCTTATAAAATTGTAGATTTCATTTCTATTATTTATTACTAAGTAATAAAAGAAATCTTTATTATTTTAACATTGTAAACGCTTTTATTCAATAAAACGATAAAAAAATATTAATAAGTATTTATGCAAATATTTATTAAAAATTTACTTAAAATCTTATATAATATCAAAAGTCGAGGTAAAAATTATGAACGAAGAAATTAAAAAAGAAGAAAATGTAATTGAACCTGAAGTAGTTGAATCTAATACTGAAGGAACAATTAATCCAAAAGTTGATTGTAAGTTCACTCAAGATGCTTACATAGCTTTAAATAGAGAAACATCTAGAAATATGTTCTATTTTGTAATTATTCTTGAACTTTTAATTATTGGTATAGATGTATTGTTCTTTATTAATGCACAATATATTTATGCAGGAGTAGTCGCAGCTTTAATAGTTTTATATCCATTCTTAGTATATTATCTTAATGTTGTACAACTAAAAAAAGCATATAAAATGTCTAAAGATATTTATGAAACTACAGATTATCATTTTGAATTTAAAGAAAATGCATTTTTAATTGATGTTAAATTTAAAAAAGGTGATCCAATTGTTCGTGATTATGAATATGATAAATTATTCCAAATCATTGAAACAAATAAATATTTCTTTTTGTATATCGCAAGAAACCAAGCATTCGCTGCTAGTAAAGAAACTTTAAGCGATGAAGATTTAGAAACAATTAGATCTAATATTAAAAACCATAAAGTTAAGTTTGTTCAAAGAATTAAAAAAAGTAAGTAAAAACAATTGGAATTCATACTATAAATACGAACTGAAGTAATAAATTTTATTAAAATTTGTGAAAATAGAGTTTAAATGCGAGTTTTCTTAGAAAAAATCGCATTTTTTTTGCATTTTTTTTAAAAAGTTTCTTGAAGATAAAAAAAGTCAATAGTAAAATGAATTAGACATAAAATTATTTTAGGAGAAAAGATATGAAAGTTTTCAAGAAATTAATTAATGTCCTAGAAGCTATTATACTAGTTATTGTCGTAGCTGGTATCGCAATGTTCTTAGCATATAAAGGCTGGGATAGTGCAGTAACTTATGGACAACATGGTTGGGCATTCATTTGGAGAAACGCAACAGCATTCCCTTATGACACACTCCATTTCTGGGCAGCAGCAGTTGGCATTATAATTTTAGTTGTTGTAATTGGCTTAATTGTATTATCTGTTAAGAAGAAACAAGCTCATTTCTATAGCCCATTATCATATGTTATTATGGGTTTAATGGTAGCAGTCGCTTATCATAAAAGAAGAGGATTAATCAATGCATTCTCAAGCGGTAATGCTTTAAAAGTTATTATCGTATTAGCATATATTGCATTATTTGCATTATTAGCTATCTATGCAATTGTTACAACAGCAGCAATCTTATGCGGACCAAATAATTCTAAGAAGAATGAAACTCCTGCAGTAGAAGAAAAAGCTGAAGAACCAAAAGAAGAACCTGCTGAAGAAGAAAAACCAGCAGAAGAAGAACCTGCTGAAGAACCAACAGAAGAACCAGCAGAAGAACCAGCAGAAGAAGAAACTCCAGTCGAAGAAGAACCAACTGAAGAAACTCCAGCTGAAGAAGAACCAGCAGCAGAAGAAGAAACTCCAGCTGAAGAACCAGAAACAGTTGTTGAACCAATTGAAGAAACAACTGAAGAAGGCGAATCTGATGAAGATGCTGAAGGCAATGGCAGAACATATAAAGCAAGAAAATTCTCTGAAAAGATGCTTGCATTAGATCCTGAAGTTATCCAAAAATATTCAGATTTAAAGAACGAATTATTATCATATCGTAAAGTTCATTCAAGACTTTCTAAGACAAACGATTCATTCAGATATTCAGGTAACTTAGTCGCTAAGATTTGTGTATCTGGTAAAGGATTAAAACTTTATTTAGCATTAGATCCAGTATCAGTAGATTCTGCAATCTACCACCAAAGAGATGCTTCAAGCAAAAAGAAATTTGCAGCAACTCCATTAGTAGTTAGAGTTAAATCTCCATTATCATTCCGTAAAGCATTAAAACTTATTGAATTAGCTTGTGAAAAAGCTGGTACAACTAAGAAGTCAAGATATACAGCTGAAGACTTTACAACTCCAGATGCATTAAAGACTAAAAAAGAATTAAAAGCGGAAAAAGAAGCTGCAGAAGCAAAAGAAGCTGAATAGTACTAATAATACCTCCCTTGTGGGAGGTATTTTTTTGTCTTTTTGATTTAATAATTATATTTTAAAATAGATTAATATGGTAAAATTGAACCATGAAAATTATTGTTGTTAGTGACTCTCATGGAGATGTCGATATTTTAAAAGATATAGTAAAAAAGAATCCTAATGCGGATATTTATTTGCATTTAGGTGATTCATGTGTTGAAGAACCTTATATTAATCCTTTTGTATCTGTTAAAGGTAATTGTGATTATTTTTCTTCTTATCCAGAATATCGAATTATAAAAACTAAAAGATGTAATATCTATGCGAATCATGGACATTTACGTTCATATGTAGATAATTCTTTCTTAAAAAGTAAAGATTGTAAAATATATTTATTTGGTCATACTCATTGTCATTTTATCAAACAAGATGGAGAATATTTATATTTAAATCCAGGTTCTACATCAAGACCAAGAGATGGAACTAATGGCACATATATGATAATGAATATAGATGAAAATGAAATAGAGATAACTATCAAAGAAATCGGGGGACAAGAAAATGTGGGATATCTTAAAATCGAGTAGGGCTAATGTTATTATGAGCATTGGCTATGAAGACTTTGCGAGTATTGAAGTTGAAAAGATGATTAAAACAAATAATGTAGATCATTATGTTATTAATATTGATATATTTGATGTTTATGAAACAAATGTCGATATTTATCAAATTAATGAACTGGAAAAAGCTTTAGAAACAATTAAAGAAGAAATAGAATTCTTCTATGATAATATTCCTTTATACAATCAAGAAGAAATAGATGATTATCTAGAAACATTCCAAGAAAAATTAAATTCTTTATAATATTTAAAAAACACTTGAATAATTGTTCAACTATGATATTATATTAGTGAACAGTTGAATAATTGTTCAAATGTGATAAGGAGATTAATATGGCAGAACTTGAAAAAAAGACAATTGAAGAAATTAAAGATAAGTTACCATGTGATGACACTATCTATGATTTAGCGGAGCTTTTTAAAGTCTTTGGTGATCCTACTAGAGCGAAGATTCTTGCAGCATTAGAAGTTCAATCATTATGTGTAAATGATATTGCTTTAATCTTAAATATGTCTGTATCTGCAATATCACATCAATTAAGAGTGCTAAGAAATGCAAAACTTGTTAAACCTACAAAGATTGGTAAAGAAGTTTTATATTCACTTGATGACGATCATGTAAATAGCATTATTGAATGTGGATTATCACATATTAACGAATAAATAAAGGAGTTTAAATTTATGAAAAAAGTATTTAAAATTGAAGTCGATTGCGCAGTATGTGCACAAAAATGTGAAGATGCAATCAAAAAAGTTGATGGTGTTACATCATGCCAAATTAACTTTATGACTCAAAAGATGACTCTTGAAGCTGATGATATTGATGGAGTATTAAAAGCTTGCTTAAAAGCTGCAAAAAAAGTTGAACCAGATTTTGAAATCGAGGATTAATTATGACTAAGAAGCAAAAGAAACAATTAAAACGTATTATTATTGCTTTAATTGCCTTTGCTATCTTAATGATTGTTGACAAAGTATTATCTTTAGGATTTAAAGATAACTTCCCATTAGGTATTGCTTCATTAATTCCTAATGATTATGGATGGTTATTAACATTTGGACTATTCTTCTTAGTATATCTTTATATTGGACATGATGTATTAAGAAAAGCATTTATTAATATACTTCATGGTCAAATGCTTGATGAAAATTTCTTAATGTGCGTTGCAACTATCGGGGCATTTGGACTAGGTATTTATACAGGTATCACAACTCATGATCCTGAAGGATTTGATGAAGGTTGTGCGGTATTATTATTCTATCAAGTAGGAGAATTCTTCCAATCATATGCAGTTGGTAAATCGAGAAAAGAAATATCTTCTTTAATGGATATTAGACCAGATTATGCAAACTTAAAAAATGAAAATGGTGAATTTGTCGAAGTAAGTCCAGAAGAAGTTAAATTAAATGATATTATTCAAGTCAAACCTGGAGAAAAGATTCCTTTAGATGGAGTTATTATTGAAGGAAGCTCATCTTTAGATACAAAAGCTTTAACTGGTGAATCATTACCTCGTGATGTCGGTGTTAATGATGAAGTTATTTCCGGTAGCGTAAACTTGAATTCAACAATCTTAGTAAAGGTAGAAAAAGAATTCTATGATTCAACTGTTTCTAAGATTTTAGATTTAGTTGAAAATGCATCAAGTCAAAAATCTCGTTCAGAAAACTTTATTACTAAATTTTCAAAATATTACACACCTATTGTTGTTGGTTTAGCCCTCGCTTTAGCGATTATTCCTCCAGTTATTTATACATTTATGGGTGATTATTCTACTTGGACAACTTGGATCTATAGAGCATTATCATTCTTAGTTGTATCTTGTCCATGTGCATTAGTTATTTCTGTACCTTTATCATTCTTCGCAGGTATTGGATATGCATCTAAAAAGGGTATATTAGTAAAAGGTAGTATTCACTTAGAAAGATTCAATGATGTTAATACATTTATCTTTGATAAAACAGGTACATTAACAAAAGGTAATTTCGTTGTTACTAAAGTTTATCCTGAAGATAAAAAAGAAGAAATTCTTTCTTTAGCGAGTATCGCTGAAGGTCAATCAAATCATCCAATCGCTAATTCAATAAAAAAGGCTTATGGAAAAGAAATTGATGATAAGGGTTATTCTTTAACTAATGTTTCTGGTAAAGGTATTAAAGCTATAGGTAGTCAAACTATCTTATGCGGTAATGAAAAATTAATGTCAGAAGAAGCAATTGATTATCAAAAATCTGAAGATTTAGGAACAATTGTTTATGTCGCAAAAAACAATGAATTTATCGGATATATTGTTATTGAAGATGAAATTAAAGAAGATGCAAAAGAAACAATTGATTATTTAAATTCAATCAACGCAAAAACAATTATGTTAACTGGTGATAATGAAAAAATCGCAAGTAGCGTTGCTAATAAACTTGGTTTAACAACATATAAAGCAAGTTTATTACCTCAAAATAAAGTTGAAGAATTAGATAAGATATTAAGTGAAAAGAAAGACAAAGAATTAGTCGCGTTCGTTGGTGATGGAATTAATGATGCACCATCTTTGGTTAAATCAGATATTGGTATTTCAATGGGTGGAGTAGGCTCCGATGCAGCGATTGAAGCTAGTGATATTGTCTTAATGCATGATGATTTAAAGAGCATTGTAACTGCGAAAAAGGTTGCAAGAAAAACAATGCGCATTGTATTTGAAAATATCTTCTTTGCATTAGGTATTAAAATTGTCATATTAGTTTTATCTGCATTAGGTATTACTAATATGTGGATCGCAGTATTTGGTGATGTTGGTGTTGCAGTTCTTGCAATATTAAACGCAATGAGAGTTAATTCAAAAAAATAGCAAACAAAAAGAAGTAAGTTTAATAGCTTACTTCTTTTTAGTTGGATTAATCATTGTCGTTAGTGACATCTACATCAATAACAATTGGATCATCATCATTTACAACGTTTTTAGAATTATCTACAGTTACAATGTTCTTCTTTGCTTCTTTAATAATGAAGATTGTAATTATGATATTCATAATACCATCAAGGATTAAGACTCCTCCGATGATGTAAGAAACAATTTGGAATGAATTTGAACAGTTAACAATTAATAAAATACCGATTGTTAAGTAACATACATCAACTAATAAACTTACAATTCTATTAGCTAAGGAAGATTTTGCATCTTTAATGATAGAGAATAATTCAACAACGCTCACGGCGATGAATAATATACCAACCATTACGGATATTACTGCAAAAGCAAACCATACTAATGTTACAAATAGAATACCAATTACTATTAATACTACTCCTCCAGCAATTAATACATTTCTTGTAGGTAATGCATCAATTATACCTCTGACTAATAAATAAATACCAAAGATTAAGACTGCTGCACCAATGATACAAAGAATAATTTGTAATAAATTAACTTCTGGAATAAAGAATAATACACCAAGAATGATATAAATGATTGATTCAATTAATGTGACTTTGAAATCTTTTGTCATTACTTTCTCACCTCGAGGAATATTATAGATATTTTTTTATAAATTGATAGAGTTTTTTAAAAATAATAGATTATTTACTTCAAAAGTCTATAATAGACTAGCACGATACTTTTATAGATTGTAGCGAAAGGAATATAAAAAATGGTCTTATTATTAGATTTAGGTAATACCAATTTATTTATTGGCGTATACCAAAACGGTGAACTATTATGTGATTATCGTACTCATGCAGACAAAAATAAGTCAAGCGATGAATATAAGACAGTCATTGGTTCATTTTTGAAAAACCAAGATTTAAAAGCAACAGATTTTGAAGGAGCTATTTTATCTAGTGTTGTTCCATCTTTAACAATACAAATAAAATTTGCGATTAAAAAATTACTTCATATCGATTGTTTAGTTGTTGGTTCTTCACTCAAAAGCGGAATTTCCATTCGTATTGATAATCCTTCCGAAATGGGTTCTGATATGGTCGCGGATGCAGTTGGAGCAAAGAATAAATATTCTTATCCATTGTTAGTCGCAGACTTAGGCACGGCAAGTAAGATTGTCGCAGTCGATGCACAAGGTAATATTGTAGGATGTGTTATTATGGCAGGAATGAAAGTAGCGATGAACGCACTTAATTCAAATACTGCTCAATTAATGGATATCACTATGATGGCACCTAAAAAAGTTATAGGTAAAAATTCACCTGATTCTTTAAACTCTGGCGCAGTATATGGAACTATTGCCATGATTGAAGGATTATGTAATAAAATGGAAGATGAATTAGGATATAAATGTAAAAAAGTCTTAACTGGTGGTTATTCTATCTTAATTAAAGACTATATCGATGAAGAATTTATTTATGATCCAAATTTAATCTTTGAAGGATTATATCAAATTTATTTAAAAAACAAATAAACTAACGAAAAACTAAAATACTATGGGACTTATTTTATAAGCCTAAAGGGAAAGGAAAATATTTAGTTTTATGAATAAAAATTCAAAAAAAATTAGAAGAATGACAGGAATCGCTATATTTACTGCCGTTACAGTAGCTTTAGCGTTCTTTGGTAATTATATTACTTTTGGCCCAGTCAGCATTAATCTTGCGTTAATCGCAATCGCTGTTGGAGCTTGTATTTATGGACCTCTTGCAGGTTTATTCTTAGGAATGGTTGATGGCGCAATTATCATGATTGCTCCTTCTACTTTAGCGGCTTTTATGCCTTATAATCCATGGGCAACAGTTATTGTTTGCTTAGCTAAAACTGGTATTGCAGGTTTAGCGGCAGGATTTATTTATAAAGGTTTAAGCCATATTAATTCATTAAATAATTCAAAATGGGGTTGGATTAAATGTCTAATCACATCAATTATTATTCCAGTACTTAATACTGGTTTATTCATTGCAGGCGCAGAACTTTGGTTCGTTGAAGTCTATGGAGGTGGCGCAGAAGCCATGAGAGGGATTATTACTTCTTGCTTAAGCATTAACTTTGTTATTGAAATGGTTACTGTTATTGTCTTATCTCCTGCGGTACATGGTATTGTAAAATACGCGACAAATAGATTATTAGATAACAATGATGAAGATGAAGAAGTAGAAGAAACTACTTATTAATAATTTAATATATATTCCAAAATCGTGCACCTAGTTAGAAATAACTAGGTTTTTAATTGCTATTTTCATTATTTAAGGGCTTTCATTATATAAAATTAATTTTATATAAAGTTGAAATAGTGTATAATGGTAGGGCTAAGGAGATATTATTATGGACTTTCAAAAATTATTAAAACCTTATAAAAATGAATCTTTAAAAAATCTTGAATCCTGGATCAAGATTAATTCTATATATGATGAAACAACAGTTAGTGAAGAACATCCTTTTGGACAAGGTGTATTTAATGCATTAGATTATATTGCAACACTCGCAGAAAAAGAAGGATTTGATGTTGATAGATGCGATAACTATTGTACAGAAATTGGCTATGGTAAAGGCGATAAATTAATTGCTTTATACGCACATGCGGATGTAGTACCAGTATCAGGTGATTGGAAATATGATCCTTTCAGTGCGACTATTGAAGATGACAAGATGTATGGTAGAGGTACTTCTGATGATAAAGGACCTGCTATGGCGGCTTTCTATGCTTTAAAAGCTTTAAAAGATAATAACCTTATCGATGGTTATAGAGTAACTTTAGTAATCGGTGGTAATGAAGAATCTGGTTCTAGATGTTTAGAACATTATTTCCATACATTACATAAACCTTATCCTACTTATGGATTTACTCCAGATGGTGATTTCCCATTAATCTATGGTGAAAAAGGTATTTCTAATTATGTACAAAAAGTAAAATTAAATGTACCTGATTTAGTTTCTTTACAAGGTGGAGTAGTCGCAAATTCAGTTATTGATGAAGCAAAATGCGTATTAAAACATACTCCTGAATTCTCTAAATTATGCGAAACATTCTTCAACTTAACTTCAACTAAATATTCTTTAGTATCTGGAGTTGATAATGATGAATTAATCGTTTATGGTAAAGCAAGTCATGGTTCAATGCCTGAAAATGGTAAAAATGCTGCTTTATATTTAATGAAATTCTTAGGTTGGGTATACCATGATGAATTATTAAATAAAATCGCAGATTCATATTTAGAAACTTCTGGTCATCGTATGGGTGTATATTACGAATCAGAATATTTACACGGAACAACTTACAATGTTGGATTAGTCAATTATGAAAATGGTATCTTAGAAATGGTTATTAACTTTAGATATCCTGAAAATTGTGATCCACGTGAAGTTGAAACTAAACTTAATGGAATGGGCTTTGGTGAAATTACTTTCCAAGGCTATGGAGAACATTTATTAATGGATCCTCATTCTCCAATGATTGAAACTTTATTAAAAGTATATCAAGATGAAACAGGCGATAAGATTACTCCAATTGAAACTATCGGAGGAGGAACTTACGCGAAAGAAAGCAAAAATACAATTGCATTTGGTTCTCATTTCCCTGGAAAAGTTGATAACATTCATTCACCAAATGAAAAAATTGACTTAGAAGATTTCTTTACTTCACAAGGAATTTACGCACATGCAATTTATGAATTAGGAAGATTAAAATAATGAGACTTAAGAAAAGACCTTGGGGCGATGTCGTTATTGAAAATAACTTAGACAAAGTCATTAAACAAGATGAATTAGATTTAGAAAGATTTCAAAATTATATTAACTATGACCATTTGGTTTTAGAAATTGGCTCTGGTAAAGGTGATTTTGTTATTCAAATGGCTAAAAAATATCCTGAAATTAGATTTATCGCGATTGAAATGCAATCAATGGCGCTTGCTTATGCAGTAAGAAAAATCCAAGAAGATAACATTGAAAATATCATCTTTGTCAACGCTGATGCCCATTACGTAAATGAAAAATTTATCAACCATAAAGTAGAAACTATCTTTTTAAATTTCTCAGATCCATGGCCAAAGAAACGCCATCATAAAAGAAGACTTACTTATCCAACAATGTTAGAAGAATATGCAAAAATTTTAAAACCAGAAGGTAAGTTGATCTTTAAATCTGACAATGATGTTTTATTCGCTGATTCAGTTGAATATATAACCGATTCTCCATTTGTACTAGATTCAGTTACTTATGATTATGATGGATTAGATGAATACGATGCACCTACTGAATATGAAACAAGATTTAGAAGTATTGGTACACCGATTAAAAGATATATTGCAAGTTTAAAAAAGGAGAGCAAATAATGACATATTCATATTTTTATAATAAAAATTTAATTGGAGATGTATTATTAATCTCCATTGATAATGAATTAACAACTACATCAATTAAAACATTTGATGATATTACTTTAATTTATCATGAAGAAGAATTAACTGGCATTAATATCTTTAATTTTTCTAGCGTTGTAAAAATTAAAAACGAAGGAAGAATTGTTCTTCCTCCAAATGAAATGATTGATGCAATCAATTCAAAATTAAGCTTAATATCTGATGTTAAATTACCTTATGTAACTGAAACTGGTTTTAAAGTTGGTAAAATCTTAAGCGTTGAAGAACATCCTGAATCAAGCCATTTACATATATTAACTGTTGATATTGGTTCCGAAGTTCTCGATATTGTCTGCGGAGCTTACAATGTTAAAGAAAACATGTGTGTAGTTGTCGCAACTATTGGTACTGTTATGATGGATGGAACAATTATTAAACCAGGTAAATTACTTGGAGAAGTATCTAATGGTATGTGCTGTTCACCAAAAGAATTAGGATTAAAGATGGATTATCCATTACATCATTTACTTGTTTTAGATGAAGATAAAGTTACTTTAGGACAAGACTTCTTCTCATTAAAACAAATTTAGGTGAATTATGAAAATTGGTGATTTAGATATAAAATGTATCATCTTTGATTTAGATGGCACATTGCTTGCTTCTACAAAAGTTTGGAAAGAAGTAGATGATAATTTCTTTTTAAAAAGAGGTATGGAAGTTCCAGTAGGATATGGAAAAAAGATTTCTGCGATGGGACTAGATGCCGCGGCAACATATACTAAAAATACATATCATATCAAAGAAAGCGAAGAAGAAATTATTAAAGGATGGTTAGATGCTGTTCAAGATAAATATGAACATGAAGTAGCGTTAAAACCTCATGTAAAAGATTATTTAGATTATTTAAAAGGATTTAACATTCCTTTATGTGTTGCGACTGCGAATTCAAAAGAATGTTATGAACCTTGTTTAAAAAATAATGGTATATATAATTATTTTGATCACATTTTAGATGTAAAAAAATATAAAGATGGTAAGAATTCTCCAGATATATTCTTAGATATCGCGAAAAAGAATAATTTAGAACCAAAAGATATCTTAGTATTTGAAGATACATTATCGGTTATTAAAGTATGTAAAAAAGCAAACTTTAATGTGGCTGCAGTATTTGATGAAGTATGCAGTAATGAAGATGAAAAAGAAAAACAAGAAATTAGTGATTTCTATATTACTGATTTTAAATCACTTATAAAATAACTATAGAAGGGAGTAGGTTATGAAAGTTTTATTGTATGAACAATTTGCGAAAGCACAAAAAACTTCTGGCATTGGTAGAGCATTACGCCACCAAAAGAAAGCCTTAGAAGATAACGGAATTGAAGTAACATTTGATAAAAATGATACATATGATTTAGTTCATATTAATTCTTCTTTCATCTACACTTATTTCTTTTTAAGAAAATGCTTAAGAAAGAATATTCCAGTTGTTGTTCATGGACATTCAACATATGAAGATTTTCGATATTCTTTTAGATGCTGGAGATTATTAGGATTTATCTATTTTAATAGAAATTTATCTAGATTATATCGCCACGCACCAATTATTATTACACCAACTGATTATTCAAAACATTTAATTGAAAACTATAAAGTAACTAAATGTCCAGTTGTTGCAATTTCAAATGGCATTATGTTAGAAGAATATGAATATTCAGAATTAAAAGTTAATAAATTTAAAAAACATTTTAATATCAAAGATAACGATAAAGTTGTTGTTGGTGTTGGATTATATTTCCAAAGAAAAGGTATTTTAGATTTTATTGAAATCGCTCGTAAGATGCCTGATACTAAATTTATTTGGTTTGGATATCTTCAAAAATATATGGCACAAGATAAAATCAATTGGGCAATTAGACATGCACCTAAAAACTGTTTATTCCCTGGTTATATCGATGGAGATATTATTAAAGGTGCCTTATCTAGTGCATCATTAGTTTTCTTCCCATCTTATGAAGAAACAGAAGGTATTGTTGCTTTAGAAGCACTTGCAAGTAAAACACCTTTACTTATTAGAGATATTCCAGTTTATAAAGATTGGTTAGAAGATGGAGTTAATTGCTATAAAGGTAAGAACAATGAAGAATTTATTGAAAAAATAAATTATATTTGTTCACACGATAATTCTTCTATTGTATCTAATGGATATGAAGTAGCGAAAGAAAGAAGCATTGAAAAAGTAGGCAAAAAACTTATCGAAGCTTATAACCAAGCTATTGAAATATCAAAGAAAAAGTAATATATTAATAGAGCCTAAAAACTCTATATATGGGGGTGTAGCTCACTTGGTAGAGCACTTCGTTCGCATCGAAGGGGTAGCGAGTTCGATTCTCGTCACTTCCACCAAAAGGTAAGGAAATGAACTCTTGTTGTATAATAGGTATCTATTATATACCAGGACACTTCGTTGTAAGGGCAAAGTTAGATTTTGTTCGTAATAGAAAGAAGAAGTAGCAGTAGAAATACTGCTATTTTTTTATTAAGTAAGAAATTAAAAAGATGAATGACAAAAATATTTTGAAATAAAAAAATGATTATAATGATTTACATATACCCCTATATGGTATATTATATATACGGAGGTGGGGTATATGGAATGTTGTTGTAAAGACAAAAATCAAAATAAAACCACAGTTAGAAGTGAAGAAGAAAAGAAAGAAATTATTACTAGATTAAATAGATTAACTGGGCAATTGAACGGAATTAAAAAGATGGTAGAAGAAGATCGTTATTGCGATGATATCTTAATTCAATTATCTGCAGCTTGTAAGGGAATAAAATCTTTAGCGAATTTAATGTTAGATAAACATGTTCATTCTTGCTTAATTGATAATATTGAAAAAGGTAATTATGAAGTAGTTGATGAGATAGTTGATTTGTTTAAGAGGTTCCAATAATATGAAAAAGAAATTTGATGTTAAAGGAATGACTTGTGCTTCTTGTCAAGCACATGTTCAAAAAGCAGTTGACTCATTAGATGGTATTATTTCTTGCAATGTTAATTTATTATCCAATAACATGGAAGTTGAATATGATGAAAATAAATTAAATGATGAAATGATCTTAAAAGCGGTTGATGATGCTGGATATAAAGCAATCTTACCTAATGAAAAAGTAGTAAAAGAAGATGAAAAAGATTATGCATTAGTGAAACTTATAACTTCGATTATTTTATTATTAATTTTAATGTATTTCTCAATGGGTAATATGATGTGGGGATGGGCAAGTCCAACAATATTTGACCATCATCAAAATCCTATGGGTTTTGCTTTAATTCAATTTATCTTAGTTTTACCTATTGTTTATATTTATAAAAACTATTTTATTTCAGGATATAAGAAATTATTTAAAGGTCATCCTAATATGGATTCATTAATCGCGATTGGATCTACCTTTTCTTTATTATATGGTGTTGTTGCTTTATTCATGATTAGTTATGGTACTTCTGGAATGATTAATGACCCAACTAATTATGATAAATATCATGAAATAGTAATGACTTACCATGATTCATTATATTTTGAATCTGCCGGAATGATTTTAACTTTAGTTTCTTTAGGTAAATATTTAGAAGGTTTATCTAAAAAGAAAACAACTAAAGCATTAACTAAATTAATGGATTTAGCGCCTAAAAAAGCTCGTGTTTTATTAGATGGTAAAGAAATTGTTATTCCAGTAGAAAAAGTTAAAGTAAATGATATTGTTATTGTTAAAAAAGGTGAAGCAATTCCAGTTGATGGAATTATTATTGAAGGAAATGCATCGATTGATCAATCTAATATCACCGGTGAATCATTACCTGTATACAAAACAATTAATAATGAAGTATATTCTTCTACTTTAATTTCAGTTGGTTATATTAAGATTAAAGCTTTAAAAGTTGGTGAAGATACTTCTATTGCGAATATTATTAAATTAGTCGAAGAAGCAAGCAATTCAAAAGCACCTATTTCTAAACTTGCCGATAAGGTTTCTTTTGTATTTGTACCAGTAATTTTAGTTATTGCATTAGTAACATTTATTGTTAATATGCTGTTAAGTTCGGGATTTGAATTAAGCTTTAATTTTGCAATATCTGTAATTGTTATTGCTTGTCCTTGCGCTTTAGGTTTAGCAACTCCTTTAGCGATTATGGTCGGTACTGGTAAAGGTGCAGAAAATGGTTTATTAATTAAAAATGCAGAAATACTTGAAAAAGCACATTTAATTAAAACAATTGTTTTAGATAAAACAGGTACCATTACAGAAGGTAAACCTAGCGTTACTGACTATATAGAATTATCAAAAATTGAAGATATATATTCTATTTTATATTCACTTGAAAATAAATCAGAACATCCTTTAGCGAAATCTATTATTGATTATACAAAAGGTTTTAATCCACATGAAAAAGAAGTAAGTGAATTTAATTCTATAGATGGACAAGGATTAGAAGGAATTATCGATAATAAAAAATTTTATATCGGTAATATAAATTATCTATTAGAAAATAATATAAATATCGAAGATATTGAAGAAAGAATAAAGCTTTTATCTTCAGAAGGAAAAACTACTTTAGTTATCGTAGAAGATTTAAAAGTTATTGGTATTATCGCGATTAAAGATAGAGTAAAAAGAAATTCAATTGAAGCAATTAAGAAATTACAAGAATACGGAATTGATGTAGTAATGCTTACTGGTGATAATAAATTAGTCGCCGAAGCAATCGGTAAGGAAGTAGGAGTTAAAAAGATTATTTCGGAAGTTAAACCTCAAGATAAATTAAATGTTATTAATTCATTAAAAAGTGATGATAAGCATTTAGTTGCGATGGTAGGAGATGGAGTTAATGATGCTTTAGCCCTTACTAGCGCGGATCTAGGTATTGGAATTGGGGCAGGAAGTGATATTGCACTTGAATCAAGTGACATTATCTTATTAAGAAATGATTTATTAGATATTTTAAATGTTATTACTTTATCAAAAAGAACTATTAACACTATTAAATTAGGTTTATTCTGGGCATTCTTTTATAACTTTATCTGCGTTATTATCGCAACGGGTGTATTTTATTATATCAATCCAAGTTGGAAGATTAATCCAATGATTGGAAGTATTGCAATGAGTATTTCGTCAGTAAGTGTATGTTTAAATGCTTTAACAATTAACTTTTATAAACCAATGAAAAATAATAATACTAATCAAGAAATTAAAATAAATGATGAAGTTAATGTCATAAAAATGGAGGAAAAGAAAATGAAAGAATTAGTTATCGAAGTAAAAGGTATGATGTGCGGACATTGTAAAAAACATGTTGAAGATGCATGTTTAAAAATTAATGGAGTATCTTCCGCGGAAGCTAGTTTAGAAAATAATAATGTTACAGTTTATTTTGAAAACGAAGTAAATAAAGCAGACATTGTTAAATCTATTATTGATGCAGGATACGAGGCTAAATAATATGAAACTCATCACATTAAAAATTGATGGCATGATGTGTGGAATGTGTGAAAGTCATGTCAATGATGTTATAAGAAAGAATTTTAAAATTGAAAAAGTAACTTCTTCACATTCTAAAAATGAAACAAAAATAATCGTAAATGAGCCAATTTCATTAGAACAATTAAAACAAGTAATTGATCCAACTGGATATAAGATTCTTGATTATAAAATAGAAGAATATCAAAAAAAGAATATTTTTCAAAAGATATTCCATAAATAATTTATAACTAGGTGACAAACATTGTTGCCTAGTTTTTTGATATAAAATCAAAATATATTTTATAATTATTTTTTTGTGTTGATAAATTGTGATAGAATAATTAAGACATATGAATTAATTATATAATTCATAAAGGGGAGAAATAATAAAATGACAATTACAAAAGTTATAAATGATGGACAATTAATTATAAATATTGAAGGAGTATTAAATTCTTCTAACGCTCAAGAAGCAAGTGACAAAGTAGAATCTGAACCTAGCGCAGGAGTTAATTCTATCTTAATCGATATTAGAAAGTTAGATTATATTTCAAGTGCAGGACTTCGTATTATTTTAAGCTTAAAAAAGAAAGCAAAAGCAATGCCTTTTAAAATCATTAATGCTAATAACGATGTCATGAAAGTTTTTGATGATACAGGATTTTCTTCCATTATGGATATTGAACAAGCATTACGCCATGTTTCTATTGAAGGATGTAAAATGATTGGCCATGGTGCATGTGGAGAAGTTTATCGTTTAGATGATGAACAAATTATCAAATTATATTATCCTCATATTTCTGATGAAACAATCGAACAAGAAAAAGCTTTAGCGAAAAAAGCATTTACTTTAGATATTCCAACTGCGATTTCTTTTGATATTGTTGAATGCGATGGAAGAAAAGGTGTTATCTATGAATTAATTAATTCAAAAACAGTTACTGAATTAATTAGAGATGATATTGAACATATGGATAAGTATGTTACTTTATATGCAGACACATGTAAAAAGATTCATTCTATTGATGGAGGTCAATCAGATTTACCATCATTTAAAGATATGAATAGAGATGATATTGAAAAAATCACTGATATTAGCGATGAAGAAAAAGCATTATTAAATCGCTTCTTAGATTTAATTCCAGAAGGAACAACATGTATTCATGGCGATTTAAATCCTAATAATATCATGTTTGCGAATGGTGAATGCTGCTTAATTGATATGGGTGAATTTTCAACTGGAATTAAAGAATGGGATATTTCTAGAATCTTATTCTCATTAAAATATGGCAATATGTTTAATGAATTCAATTCCTTTTATAAATTAAGCCAAGAACAAGTAAATACTATTTTAAATTTATTCTTAGATGAATATTATGGTATGCATGATTTAGATAAGATCTCTTCATTAGATAATAATTCTAAATTCTTAATGCCATTAACTTGGTTTAGATGTATTTGCTCAATGTGTAAAGGTGATCGTTGGGCTCCTGAATTTAAGAATTTAGGACAAGATTTATTACATAATCACTTAATACCATTTATTAAAGAAGAAGATAAATAATTATGTATTATCGTTTAGTAATTGTAGGAGTAGTAATAGTCGCGGTTACATTTATTTTAAATTTAATCGATATTAAAACTACCTTTTTTGAAAAATTGAATTACTGGGCAAAACAAGTTCTTTTTGGAGTTATCTTTGGTGCTTTAGCGATACTTGCGACTGAATTTTGTGGAGAGATCGCTAATAAAGGGATAACCATAAATATTCGTGATGCTGTTCCTCTTGCTGCAGCATTAAACTTTGGAGGCCTATCTGGAATTATCGCTGGAACTATTGGAGCGATAGAAAGATTTTGTGCTGGAAAATTTTGGGGTGTTGGAGAATATTCTGTAATAGCTTGTTCTTTTTCAACATTTGTTTCAGGATTATTAGGCTGCTTAATTAAAGAAGTAATATTAAAAAGAAAGAATGTTACTTGGCATTGGGGATTTCAAACAGGAATTCTGGTTGAAGTATTCCACATGTTAATGCTAATTTTAACTAAAGTTGATGATGGTGATTTAATTTTCCGTATAGTTCAAGCAATTTGTTTGCCAATGATTATAGGATGTGGCGTTACTTGTTCATTATCGGTTTTAGTTTGCCAATTAACCGCGAAATTTGCATTTAATTTCCGTTCTGATAATAGAAAAACATTATCTAAATCATTCCAAATATTCTTATTATCTGCATGTGTTATTTGTTTCTTTTCAAGTATTCTTTATGACAATTATTCAGAAAGAAAAATTCAAGTTAGTGTTGCGAATGAAACATTGGATTCTGCATTATATCACGCTGAAAGCTTTTTTGGCGGCGATGATGAGGGTGAAGAAAAATTAACTATTGATGAGATTAAAAATACAATTGTTGATTTAAATGTTGGTCAAGGTGGTAGCGTATGTATTTATGATTACGAAACCGGTGTATCATTATATAAAAATGAAGATGACCATGTTAATTACGATATCCTTGGCTATAATGGTCTTGATACTAGGTCATTAAATCCAGATTCTTATAATTCATTACAAATTTTAACTTTATATGCCCCTTTAGAAGATGAATTTAAAAATCCTATTTATATAGATGAAGATAATAATGTCGAATATGGAGATGTAAAATATTATAGCGTTTATTCACGTATAGTCTGTAGTGAGAATCAAAAGGATTATATGATTGTTTGCTTCTTACCTTATAGTGAAGTTGAATTCGTTATTAAAGCAGGAACTTACACTAATGCATTTATTCAAATCATTGTTTATTCAAGTATTTACATTATGATTTATGTTTTAGTTGATCGATTAGTTATTAGAAACATTCATAAAGTTAATAACTCATTAAAAGCGATTACTCGTGGTAACTTAGATGTAGTTTTAAATGTAAAAGATACAAAAGAATTTAGACATCTATCAGAAGATATTAACTTAACTGTTTCAACATTAAAAAAATATATCGCAGATGCGGAAAGTAGAATGGAAAGTGAATTAAATATGGCAAAAGAAATTCAACATTCTGCCTTACCAAATGTTTTCCCTCCATTCCCAGATAGAAAAGAATTTGATATTTTTGCAAGTATGAATACGGCAAAAGAAGTCGGAGGAGATTTCTATGATTTCTTCTTTGTAAGTGATAGCCTTTTGGCATTAGTAATCGCGGATGTATCTGATAAAGGAGTTCCTGCCGCATTATTCATGATGAGAGCTAAATCAGTAATTAAATCATTAGCCCAAACAGGATTAAGCGTCAATGAAACATTACAAAGAGCGAATAATACTTTATGTGAAAATAATGATGCAGGATTATTTGTTACTGCATGGATAGGTTATTTAAATATTCATACAGGTGAATTAGTTTATGCCGATGCTGGTCATACATTACCATTAGTCAAACATAATGGTAAATATGAATATGTAAAAACAAAACATTCTTTAGTTTTAGGTGGTATGGAAGGTGTTAAATATTCTTCTTATACAATGAAATTAGAACAAGATGATGAATTATATCTTTATACTGATGGAGTCACTGATGCGAATAATAAACAAGGTGAACATTATGGTGAAGTTAGATTAAAAGATTATTTAAATAACCATATGTTTAATTCAATGGAAGAATTATGTTTAGGTGTATCTAACGACATAAATGAATTTTCTGAAGAAGCTGCTCAATTTGATGATATTACAATGATTGGATTTAAGTATTTTGGTTCTAGAATTAAAACTATAACTCTTGATTGTAATTTACAAAGCGTAGACAAAGTAAGTGATTTTATTTATCAATCTTTAAGCGATAAGTGTCCTAAAAATAAAATTATCAATCAAATTAATATTTGTATCGATGAAATCATTTCTAACATTGTTAAATTTGCTTATGATGGTAAAAATGAGAATAAGACATTTACCTGTTCTTTAAAAGAAAAAGAAAATGAAGTTATTTTAAAATTTATTGATAATGGTAATCCTTTTAACCCATTACTCAATAAAGAAGTAGATGTTACTAAGTCAGTTGAAGAAAGAGAAATCGGAGGACTTGGTATCTTCTTAGTTAAAAAATTAATGGACGATGTCTATTATGAATATAAAGGTGAACAAAATATTTTAACAGTTGTTAAAAAGTTTTAATTAACTTAGGTCTTAGGTGACTCCTAAGACCTTTCTTTTGCGGTTTTTTAAATATATTTATTTAATTTGTTGACATTGAATTAAATGAGAATATAATA
>CAVFKD010000008.1:0-46634 GCA_963623095.1 bacterium
GGTATCACTAGGTGAACCTTTAAGCATTGCGCAAGACTTTGCATTATCTTGTGATATTATGTAATACAAGGTAATAATTACACTTACATAACAAGTGTAAAAATTAAATATATAAAAATTCTGGTGTTACTATATACTTTACACCTGCATCTTTAAGTTTTTGTATTATTTCTTTTATATAGACAGCTCTACCTTTATTTAAAATTCCACCGTTTATTAATATGTTCTTACTCTCAATAAAATTGTATTGAGAAAGTTTAGATATAGTTTTTATTTGATTTAAGTCAGCTTTATTATCTTTTGCTAATATAACTGTATATTCTTTTGAATCCCATTCTATTCCCTCTGTAATAGAAGTTGCAAAAGAATATCCGCAATATTCACAAGTGAAATTTTTTGCTGATCCATCTATTACTACCTTTAATTCTTTTCCACAATTTGGACATTTATTTTCCATTTTTATAACTCCACTTATATTGTTATATACCTTATGTCAATCAAACACAACATCTTATGTCGCAAGAAAATGTAAATTTATTTTTTCCATTAAACATATGTTAAAAACATAGTAAATCCATTATATTATTCATATACTTTTTATTTGCGCTTCTATTTACACTCGGTAAATTTGCAATTAAACTTAAATTTTTGCATCATTCTATACTTTAACAAAATTATTTATAAGTAAATACCACTCAATTAAATAATACATTAAGTTAAATTCTATACCTATTTGATTCTTGTTAAAGATAATGCAAAAAAGGAGTTATAAATTCAATTTATATTAATTAATTTTCTTCTCTTTCAAATGAATAATCACAATATTTTCCACCTTCACCGATTCTTTGAGTGTAATAGAATTTAGTATGAGGTAATTCACTATACATTAAATTGTCAACCGCGCAGAATCCCTTAGTCATTTCACTCATACCATATTTAGTAAATATTTGAGCGAATATACATTTATTAGTTGTCATTGAGAATTTATATTTATGAGTTTTAGGAAATTCTATATCCCAACCATATCCACAAGTTTTCTTTATTTTTAAAGGCATTATCTTCTTTAATAAAGGAACAAAGAATTTATGAGAAGCTAAATTTTGCATTGATTTAACTTTAGGTCTAAGATATTCATACATAGCATCAAAGACTATCTTTTGACTTTCTTCTTTAGTCTTTCCTTTTTCCATATACATCCAAACTAATCCTAAAGAAGAAAATAAATTACATAAATATTCATAATTAGCCTTATCTGTATATTCTTTATTCTCGGAAATTAATTTATCGATATACTTTAAAGTGATCTCGTATTCTTCTTTGTTTAATTTTTTTGATAAATCAATAAATCTAGATTTTTTTAACATTTTATTTGCCTTATATTTCATATTTACCTCCAAAACAAAAAACTAGTATCGCTACTAGTTATTTTTTTCTAATTCTTCCTTATTTTTATACATCTCGTCATCCGCTTTATCTAAGACATCAATAAATACATCCTTTTTAGGATCAAAGTTTGCTTTACCATAACTTACATTTGGGAACTTAGAATCTTCTTTCATGTATTTAGAAATAATGGAAGAAAAATCATTGTTTAATTCATCTACTTTTTCCCTATGATGAGTAATAATGACGCAGAATTCATCTCCACCATATCGATAAGCTTTTCCATAACGTCCATATGCTTTTCTTAATGCAACGCCTACTTTTTTTAATACTTCATCACCATAAACATGGCCATATTCATCGTTAACATGTTTAAAATGGTTTACATCAAAATAAATAATAACGGCATTTTTTGATAAGTTATTAATTGTATTGTCAAATTCAATTCTATTTAATAAATCAGTAAGTCCATCAGTATTAGAAAGAACATCACCATAGAATTTAAAAATTAAAACTGCCGATATACTTAAAGTCAACCATTCAACACGGATGTCGTTATAAAATAAATGTAACAATACTCCAACCGCGATAAATAATGTAACTAAATAATTAGGAATCAAATATTTAATATTTCTATTTCTAAATGCTTTAATTGAAGTATATACGAAATAAATAATCGCGATGATATAAGTAACATAATAAACAAAATATAAATTACCATGTGAATATCCATTGCTAGAAGAAACATTAAATACAATTCCAGTAAAACAAGATACAAACTCAAAGATAATATTTATACCCAATATTCCTAAAGCTACATAGTCAATTATACCTAATTTTTTAACCTCTTTTCTAAAGATTAATCCTGGCAAGAAACCAACAAATGGGGCTAAAGAAAATTCAAAGAATTTAACTAAGATATGTAAAATTCTAACTGTTTCTGAATATTCTACTTTTTGTAATTGTATTCCAGCCCATTCACATAATCCACATATTGCAATTAAAGCAACAAGTAAAATAGAATAAAGCTTTCTAGATTTATTTAAAGACGAGTTTAAACATATGGAAACAATCATAATTGCCATTCCACAAACGATCAAAATTAAATTCGCTGTATAAAAGTCCATATCATCACTTTCTTTCTTAACTAAAAATAGTATTATATTTTTTCTTCATTCATTCAACAAAAATCGTACTAATTTTATCAATATAATATCTTTTTTTACAAAAATATATTAAATTTAACGAAAAACTAACTAGTTTCCTAGTT
Organism: bacterium; assembly: GCA_963623095.1. Classification (GTDB taxonomy): domain Bacteria; phylum Bacillota_I; class Bacilli_A; order RFN20; family CAG-449; genus UBA3210. The sequence continues at coordinate 2,654 of CAVFKD010000008.1, forward strand.
AGTTATCTTACAATATTGCGATTATTGCCGCGGAAGTAATCATGATGCCTTGGAATAAGAAAGAAGATAATAATGCTCCATAAAGTCTATTATCTAACTTTCTACCTAAATAACTACCTAAAGGTAATGTCAACACATACATTAAAATCATATTTTGCATTTGTCCTATAAATCCAGAATAGCTCCTTATTGCCAAATAGAATAAGACAAATAAGAATAAAGCAACGTATTGAATTAAGTTATATAGTATATATGTTCTAGTTTTTACTTTAGCCTTTTTTAACATATCTGTTTCGACTCCAGAAATATAATATCCAACGCTCATAAGGATCGTCGCAAAAACTAACCAAAATATTCTTATGTTCCAAGGAATTAAATTATACATACTCATTTTTAAAATAAACCAGCTAAAGCCACATATTCCTAAAACTACAATCACACATTCAATAATATTCTTTTTATTGGTTTTTACTTTAAAAGTTATACGAGGTAATTTACCTTCTGTACCTTTCAATTTTCCTTTGCGATAGAAAAATAACATTGTTAAACCATATCCAGCGATACAGCACATATATGGAATATTCATAACTGGTGAACCAAAAGGTAACACCACACAAATACAACAAATAATAACTCCTATTACCAATCCAGGAAGCCATAATAATAATTTTCTTAATAAAAAGTCTTTTTCACTCACTAATGTAGGTATTTCATCATGATAAGGATTTAAATTTTCTTCTACTTCACCTTTAGGAATATAAGTAAGTGAGAATAAACTAAATCCAATTCCAATTAAAGCAAATGCCCAGCTAAAATAAATAAAAGTAATAAATATGCTAGGATAAACTGAAGAAGTATTTGTTATATCACTAATAGAAGCATTAACGTAATTTGCGAATTTATATGAATACATTTGATATGAATGAAGTATTCCTGAAGTTACTCCAACAGTTATTTTTCCTCCATATGAATTAGTAACGCTAAAATCTGTTGTCCCTCTTTCAATAGGTGCATTTTGTCCGGATAATTTTTCACTGATTCTTAATATATCATAAGAAGAAACTACATCATCCGCGGTAGAACCAAATAAATATACATTTGTATCTTTTATAGCTTCAGGAGAATAATTAACCCATGGATATTCACTTTCATCATTAGTTGACGCAAATAAACTTGCTTGAGCGTTATGTTCATAATTTACTTCTGGAGAAAAAAGGATGATATTTTTAATATTCTTCTTTTCTAATTTGGTAGTTGCATCATCCATATTATAATCATACATTAATCTAAGGATTGATCTTCCACCCATTGAATGTCCCATTAAAATAATATTTTCATAATCAATGTTGGACTTTTGATGTAAAAAATTTAATGCATCATCAATTTCTTTTGGTATTGCATCAGTTTTTGCGTTATCAAAGCCGATTCGACCATAGCTTTCTCCTTGTCCAGAATAATCAAAAGTCATCACTGACATATTATTCATTAAAAATGCATTAGCCATTGGTCTCCATTTGGCACGATCACAAGAATAGCCTGGACATATTAAAACTGCATATTTCGCATTTTTCTTTTCAAAATAAGTCCCTTTTAAAGTTACTTCATCATCTTTATAAGTAGAAGCAAATGATATCTCTTGTCCTCCAAAACTATTATAACTAGATATAATAGAAAAGATGATAGATGCAACAATTGATACTATTCCTATAATAAAAAATATTAGTTTATTTTTGTTTTTCATAATAAAATGTCCTTTTTATTATTTTACTATATTTCTTTAAAAAATAAACAAATAAAAAATTAAGAACTGTTCATTCTTAATTTTTGTTAGTTATGATGTTTAATTTTTTTAGTTAAATTCAATAAAAAGAAATATAAAGGTAATCCAATAAGTATGAATAATCCTAAAGTCAAATAACATTGTAATGCTTGAGAATTTAAACTAATTAAGGAAGGACAATTCCAAGGTTGGAAGATTTCTTTTATAAATTGGCAATGGAAGATATTTCCATCGTTAGATTTAAACATTGAAAACGTTGTTGCTTTGCCTCCAATAAAAGAAGTCGGTGAGAAAAATCCTGCGATAAAGGAAGAAGCAATAGTTAAAATTAATACTCCTTTACGATATTTATTGTGAGGATAAGTCATCGCGATCATAACAATAATTCCTGATAATGTAGTTAATAAAGATATCATCGTACTAACATTGGAATTATTAAATACAGGTTTATTTCCAAATGTTAACGATATTTGATTAATCAAAATTGGTAATATTGCTCCTAGTGTCATAAAACATCCTGACAATAAAGCTTTAAATAAAACATTTTCTTTAAAACTACCTTTAATAGGATCTTTAGAACCTTCTAAAGATAATAAAAATCCACCTAAAGCAATAACGCTAAATTGCATTAAATAAATATTTTCAACACTGAACCACATCTGTCCTTTTTTAAAAGGTATTAATAAAAGAGATAATAATACAAAGCACGTAGTTTTCATTAAAAATAATGTCGCAGTTCTTTGAATGTTATTAACAACTCTTCTTCCTTGCGAAATAACTTCTTTTAAATGCACAAAATCATTGTCCATTAAAATAACATCGCTACAAGCTTTCGCCGCATCAGTTGCTTTTTTAAAAGTAATAGAAGCATTCGCTTTTCTTAAAGCAAGAATATCATTAACTCCATCACCTGTCATACCAACTTTTTTATTTTTAGCTTGTAAAGCTTCAATAATAGCCTTTTTTTGTTCAGGAGAAACACGTGCGAATATAACATATTTATCAACTAAAGAAGGTATTTCTTCTAAAGAAACATTTTCTAAAGAGATATATTTATCAGTATTTTTAACTCCGCATTGACTTGCAATATTACTAACGGTCAAAGGATTATCACCAGAAATAATCTTTACATCAACATGATTTTCATAAAAATAAGCAATAGTTTCTTTCGCGGATGTTCTAATATTATCTTTTAAAATGAATAAGCCTATCAATGTATCATCTTTTTTAAAAGCAATTACTCTATTTCCTAAAGATGATTCTTTTTTCACCATTTCATATTCTTTTGAATTGATATCAATTAAATATTCAGGTGCGCCTAAAACTAATTTAGTTCCATCTTTATATTTTAACAAAGAAGATTTAGCCTTACTTGAAAAAGGAATATATTCAATATTATCTACTTTATCATTTCCATATTTATTTTTTAAAGCTATCGCAGTTTGATTATTATCACTTGAGGCATAATTAAATTCTTTTATATATTTAATAACTTCGTTTTTATCGATAAATAATATTTCTTTTTCTACTTCCATAGTTCCATCGGTTAAAGTACCAGTTTTATCTAAACAAATAGTATCAACACGCGATAAATTTTCTAATGAATACAAATCTTGAATTAAAGTATTTTCTTTCGCGAGTCTTATAATAGATATCGCCAAAGTTAAAGATGTTAATAAAACTAATCCTGTTGGAATTACTCCAATTGCAAAAGCTCCAACTGTTAAAACAATTCTTGCCCATGTAGACGCGGAAGTTAAAGAATAAGTAACATCAAGACTTTCTGACCAAACACTAGGATCATTACCCCATCTTGATACTTTATAAACTAGTGTTGAAGTAACAACTATTACTATACCTATTAAAACTAAAGCTAAAAATTTAATTAAAGTAAAAATTGATACCATTAATTCAGATTTATTTTTAGAAATAGATTTTACTTTATTTGATAACTTACTTGCATAGGTATCTTCTCCTACACTTGTTACTATACCTTTAGTTGAACCAACAATAATAGATGAGCCTGATAATAACTTATCACCTTTATTTTTTTTAACTAAATCTGATTCACCTGTTAATAAAGATTCATCTACTTCGACACTTCCATCAAGTAATAAAATATCGCATACTACTTGGTCTCCTGCATTTAAAATAATAATATCATCAAGAACTATATTTTCAGAGAATATTGTTTCTTTCTTTCCATCTCTAATAACGCTTGTTTTTGCTTTATTTACAATATTAATTTTATGAAGAACTTTTTTAGAATGAATTTCTTGAACACTTCCTATAATGGAATTAACAAAAACAGGAATAATAAATGTAAATTTAGAATAGCCAAAATATTCATCCGCGACTTTTTTATTTCCGCTGAGATTTAAATAAATAACAAAGAATAAGAATACTAAACAAATCGAAATTAAGACAACATTAAAAGAATTAAAGAAGTTATCAAAGATAATCCTTCCATAAGATTTTTCAACTTTAGAAGTATTTTTATTTATATAGCCTTTTTTAATTCTTTCTTCTACTTGTGATTTATTAAGTCCTTCATCGGAAGAAGGAGAAATTCTTTCTATTTCAATTTTCTTTTTCATAATTATTTATTTTTTTCAGGATAAGTAGTTGTTTTAATGTCTATTCCTTGATTTACTTCTCCTTTTGAGTATTCTTCTAATCCATAATTAAAGCTAGTTTGATCAAAATAAGTTAAAGAATATGATGTAGCTTCATTAATTTCAATTTGATAAACTTGCTCTACTGGTATATAAAAATAAACTTGGCTAGAATAATTTCCTCCCGTGAGAGAAGAATTAATATCAAAATAACCACCTTCTAATTTTCCAACAATTACATTATTTGAATCTTTAATAACAATTTTAGTGTTTTCAGAACAAGAATTAACACTTAATAAATAATATGATCCATCAGAATTATAATCAATTATTGAAGAATTATAATTAGGATCTAAAGCCATTAAATGGGCTAAAACAATTTCTGGATTAGTCGCTTCTAAAATAGCTTTAATATTAGTTGTATTTAATAATGAAGTTAAAAAAGAACTATTCAAAATAAATATTGATGCAAGCATATGCAAGAAAGAATTTAAAGTTGTAGATAATGTTTCTGCTTTAATATCAAGGCCTAAAGAAACTAAATTAGAACGAAGCAATACTAAAAAATCTTTAATAAATGCTGAAGTATCATTTAATAAATTATTGATATAAATATCAACATTACTTGAAGAAATTAAATATCTAACTAAATTCATCGCAAGGGTTTTTAAAGTAAATTTAGGTGTACCATTTTTAAAGATAACACTGAGCAATTCTTCTAATCCTTCTTGATAATTTGTGTAGTAATTTTCTTGAGATTGAATACCAAAGAAAGCAACTGTTTCTAAAAATTCATCTAAATATAATGAAACGTTATAATTTAAATTTACACGGTTATTAATAATACTATAAGAAGCATTTTCTTCTTTAGTTAAACTAAAATCATCGATAGTATAATCTCCAATAGTATCTTTTGCTTGTAAATCTTCATAATAATCTTTCATCTTCGCGATTAATTGTTTATATGAAGCATTTTTAGTTGAATCAGGTAAATAATAATCACTTCCATATAAAGTAAAATCAAATTGTTTAAAGCCAATTTTAGTATAAATATTATTAGAATTAATAACATTATGAATATTGTTATACATCTTATCTTTAGGAGAAATTTCTTCAGTGGAAGAAACACCCATTGGTGCATCAAAACAATATCCATAGACATCTTCTTTTTGTAAAGTAACTTTATTAAATAAAGATGTATTTTGGCTTATCATTTTATCGATTTGACCTAAAGCGATATTATTAATCGCACCTCCACGAGAATAACCAACGCTCCAAAGTTTTATTTCACCACTTATAGAATTTGAAGAAATATAATTTTCTAATTCTTTTAAATATTCTTTACTTGCTTCAAAAAAGCCTTGATGGCCTAAAACTTCCTTACCATCACCAAATTTAACATTATTAGCCCATTCAGTTTCATAGTTTTTACCGCGTATTGCCACCGCGATTAAAGTTTTATTTTCTATTTTCTTTTGACCAATAATAATACCTACAGAAGATGCAGTAGGTTTATTTTCATATCCATCATTAACGTATATTTTATTAAATCCATAATTTTTTAAAAAATTCGAAGCATTTATATCTCTATCTAAATATCCATCAGAGATATTTTCTCCATTAAATGCGCTCATGGATAAAGACATTGAGCAAGTTGATAAAGAAGGATTATAGATACTTCCATCTTTAGAAAAATAATCATCTTCGTAATAAGCAACTGCATTATAAGATTTATCTTCCGCGGTTGCATATTTAAAAGTATATTCACGGTTATTAGATCCGCAAGAAGTAAGAATAAACGAGGAGATTAAGCTTAAACAAAGAATTTTTTTGAATTTCATAAATGTAATCTCCTTCCTTAATAAAGTTATTTTAATGATTATAAATAAAGATTAAAAGTAATTTTTATAATAAATTCCTTTTTAACTATTCTTTTTAATAAATTTTTCATTATAATATGAATATTATAAAAGAAAGGAACTTCTAGATATGGAATACAAAATGTCATATAACGAATATCTATATAACAAGCGTTTAGAATTAAACATGTCTAGAAAAGATTTCGCAAAATATTTACATATCCCTCATTTATTTTATCACTATTATGAAATTGGTTATGTTAAACCTTCTAAATGGGCAGTTAAAAAAATCTCTCAAGCATTAAACGAAGATTTTTCTTTGTATCTAGAAGGAATATCTTCTTATCCTATTGAACTTGAAGAACCTGAATCAAGATTTGAAAAATGGTATCGTCATATCTTATCTAAGAAGATAACTAAATACATCTTATTAATCTCAATTCTTTTATCTAGTTTATTAACATTTTATGGTTTTAATAAATATGCATATACGATGGCTAATGCAAGTGAATTTTATTCTTCTCAATATGTAGAATTTGTTCATCAAGTAAGAAAGAAAGGTTCAATAACCTTCTCTTTACTCCATGAAACAGCTAGACCAGAAATTCATGAAAGCAGCGATACCAAGTTTGTTTCTATTTCCACATCAAGTAACGATTATGCGATTAGAAGTTTAAACGCTTATATCAATTATAAAGACACTAAATCTTCTACTTATTATATTGTTCCTAATATCGCAGAAGATTCTTTAACTAAATTAGAAGTTCAATATGTTGATTATAAATCACTTATTAAATATATGTCTTTTTTCACAATTCAAGATGGTCAATTTATCCTAAGTGAAGCAATGACCACTGAATCAAATGAAAAAATTGATGAAGTTACTTATTTATCAGTCCAAGAAAAGATGAAAGCTCATGTAAATGAAGTATATTCTGATTTCACTAATATGATTAAAAATACCCTAGGTATGGATTATTCTTTTAAAACTTTATTAGAAGATCATTGTGACGGAGCAACTAATAACCTATTTACAGAAATTTCATCTTTAGGCGCAGGATATATAGGTATATGTTTCATCGCTGGATTCTTATTTTTATATTTATTCTCAATCTTCTTTGGAAAAAATAAATATAGAACAAATGAAAATGTAATAGAAATTAAGACTCCGAAAAAAGAATATAAAGAGCCTAAAAAAGATATGCGTTTCTTCCCATTTATTCCTGAAACCGTCTTTGAAATAGTTGGTATATTCTTAATATTATTTGGTTCAATTAGAGTTATTATCAATGTCAATATGTTATTTTACAACACAGGAATGACACAAGTAACTTACGATAATGCTTCAAAACAATTATTCATCTATTTCACCGTTGGAATGTTCTTATTATACTTTATTGATTTTGATATCTACATGGGTGATAAAAGAAGTATTCGAAATTTCTTTATGTATTTCTTTATCTTCTTTGGATTATATTTCATTGAAACTACATTGGTTAATTATTTAACTAAAACTCGTGGTATTACTACTTTTGTTACTCAATATGTCAATGTTCCTAATAACTTTGGAACGATTGCTTGTTATTTTGGTATTATGTTTTTCTTATTCTATACGCCAGAATTTATCAACACTAAAAAAAGAACAATCATCTATCGACTTTTATCAATTGTACCAATTGTTTGGATTTTAATTACTACTTTCATTCATTTAAATGCAAAATCAATAGGTATTAAAGGTAATATTTGGATTGATTATTTCTTCACTACTGAAAGACCTCAATTCTCTTTCTTGTGTATCACTTACTTAGTCGGATTATATTTCATTAGATTATTTATTAAGCATAAATATGGTGAAGAACAATCCAAAAAGATCTTCACTGGTAACAAATATTTCTTCATTAAAAATATCTTAGTATGCATAATTATTTGTTTAATCGCATTAGAAGAATATTTAAATAGAAATATTTCAACTAATGTAAGAGGACTAGGTCAATATTATCAAATCATTTATTTAGTCCCATTCTTATTATTCTATCATCCTCATTTAGGAAAAAGATCCAAGATTGTTGATTACTTCACAATGTCACTATATACCTTATTTATCTCTATTGGTTATATAGTTGCAATATTCACTGTTATCAGCATGATATTTAATTAGTCCTTGCAAAAGGACTTTTTAAATGCTAATTTTTGAAACATTTTTTATTTTTTTGTAATTTTATAATGCAATAATTTATCATTTATATTATTATGTCACTATCAAAAGGAGAATCAACCAATGAAAAAGCAAGAAATCGATTCAAGAATCACTAATGCATTAATCTCTTTAATGGAAGAAAATGATTATGATTCTATCTCTATTACTGATATTACTAACAAAGCTAATTTAAGCAGAGTTACTTACTATCGTCATTTCAATACAAAAGAAGATATCTTAATTAAATTTTTTGAAATAACAAAAGATAAATTCATCGAACAAGTAAAAGCAAATAACCTTGCTAGAACACCTGAATCAAATGAAATTGTTATATTATCTTTATTCTTATTCTTTAAAGCTAATATGAATACAAATAAATGTTTAAGAAAAGCACATTTAGATATGAAGTTATTAGATTTCTTATCTAACGAATTTTTAAAAACTCTTCCAGTTCAATTAGATAAATATGTTGCTTATTTCCTCGCAGGAGCTTTATTTAATATCATGATTAACTGGTTAGATAATGATTGTAAAGATCCTATTGAAGAAGTATCTAAACCATTTATTGAACTTCAAAAAGCTATGGATAAAAAGAAAGAAGAATTAAACGCTTAGTCCAAATAAAAATCCCTCAGTATTAACTGAAGGATTTTTTTAATAATTACTATAGATTTGAATAATCGTAAATATCATTACCTTTATAAGTGATTTTATAATCATCTTCACCTTTTACTTCAAAGCAAGTATAAAATGAAGTTGTATCAACGCTATAAGAATCAATTGCTTTATTTTTTTCAATAACTATTTCATTTTTTGTGCCTGTAATATAAGCGTAACTTCCTGAATCACTTGAAAAGCCCGTAGCCCAACCTTCACAGAAATATAATGCTGTATAAGTTTTTCCTCCAGTTACTAATGCAAAATCAGTATTTTTAAGAGTTACACTACCATCTGTATTATTACTTGCGTTTAAATAAATAATATAAACTGTATCATCTTTTCCTTTGCCAGAAGCAAAACCTTGGAATTGTTTAGATGTATATGAAATTCTAAAGTTAACATCTTCGCTTGCAGAACATGAAGTAAATAATGTTGAGATCGCTAATAAGGATAAAGAAGCTTTTAATAATTTTTTCATAAATAATTTTCCTTTCTTTTGACTTATTAATAATATCACTTTAAATTAAATAAATCATTTTAGATTGATATTTATTCGAAAAAATAAATATATATCGATTAAATTAAAAATATGATATGATAAAAAGCAAGGAGTAATAAACATGAAACAAAGTATATTTTTTGACTTAGATGGTACATTATGGGATGCAATTGATCAAATAAAAGAAAGTTGGAATCAAACAATGATTGATTTAAAAGAGCCTTTTAGATTCTCTTTTGAAATGATTAAATCAACAATGGGTTTAACTCCCCTTGAAACTCTTCCTATCACTTTCCCAGGGTTAGAAGAAGATAAAGCAATGGTCTTATTCCAAGAATGTGTCAAAGGAGAAATCAAATTTTTAGCGAAAAAACCTGGTATTTTATATCCTAACGAAGAAAAAGTATTAGGAGAATTAATGAAAGATTATTCTTTATACATCGTTTCTAATTGCGATAAAGGTTATATTGAAAATTATCTTTCTTCATGCCATATGGATAAATATTTTAAAGGCAAATTATGCGCAGGAGATTTAGGTCTTGCAAAATGGCAAAATATAAAATATTTAAAAGAAAAAGAAGGTATAGATGAAGTAATCTATGTTGGTGATACTTTAAAAGATAAAGTAGAATCAACTAAAGCAGGCGTAAAATTCATTCATGCCGCGTATGGATTTGGCGTAATTGAAGATGATCAATACAAGATTGATTCATTAGATGAATTACCATCTTTGGCTAAAAACTTATTCTCAAAATAAATGTAAAAACAATCTAAATAATCTAGCTGCCAAAAATTTGGGGCTAGATTTTATTTTAATTTCATATAAAATATATTTAAGGAGATTTTTTATATGGATAATCAAACTCAAGAACAAAAGCCATTAAAGCTAAACCTCAAAAGAACATTTATAATCGGGTTTGCTTTTTTTGGTATCCTCTTACTATGGCAAGTCTATGATTCATGGTGCCCTACTTTCTTAACTGAACTATTTTCGAAAGCTTTAGGTTCAACTAACGCAAAAGAAGTTCAATATCTAGTCGGTATTATGATGGCAATGGATAATTTAGCTGCCTTAATTTTATTACCAATATTTGGTAAGCTATCTGATAAAACACATACAAGAATTGGTAAAAGAATGCCTTATATTCTAGTAGGAACATTCGTCTGCGCCGTTTCTTTCCCATTTATTCCTGTATTCTTCCATTACAATAATTTAGTTGGAACTATCATTATGATGGGTATTGTTGTTTGCTTTATGATGATGTATCGTAATCCTGCGGTTGCCTTAATGCCTGATTTAACTCCAAAGCCATTAAGATCTAAAGCAAATGGTATTATTAATATCATGGGATATATTGGTGGAGCTTGTGCAACAATTGTTGGTATATTCTTTGTTTTAAGCCAATATTTAGGAACAAAGAAAGTCACATGGCAAACAGGTAATATTTGGGCTATTGAAGTTCCTTTCTTACTTGCTTCAGTATTAATGGTTATTTCAGCATTAGTATTATTCTTCAATATTAAAGAAAATAAAATTGAAGAAGAAATGAAAGATGAATTAGCTCGTGGTGAAGAATTAGCCGCGGTCGAAAATAAAATCGATGATGATAAACCAATGTCTAGTGCGAATAAAAGAATGCTTATCTTTATTTTAATCGCTGAATTCTTCTGGTTTATGGCGGATAATGGTATTTCTACATTCATGGGTAATTACACTATTTATTATTTAAAAGCTAGTACCTCATCTAATATGATTAACACTATTGTTGGAGGTCTAGGATCTGTTATTGGCTTTGCATTTGGTGGTTATATTGCAGAAAAGATTGGTCGTAAATGGACAGTTGTTTCTGGTTTACTTCTTTCTTTAGTAGCTTATGCATTCTGGTCAATTGCTTCTTTCACATTCTTAAAAGGTGCGGCAGGAAGTGGTTCATTCCCATTTGTAATTTATGTTATTTGGTTCATTAAAGGTTTAGGTATGTCTTTAGTACATGTCAATTCCTTCCCAATGGTTGTTGAACTTTGCTCTTCAAAAAAGATTGGTGCATTTACAGGTTATTATTATGCTTCTAGTATGGCGGCTCAAACAATCACTCCTGTTGCGTTAGGTTCATTAATGTTAATTGAATCATTAGACTTTGGTTTCTTACCAATCTATGCATTAATTTGTTTAAGCTGCGCAACTGGTATGTTTATCTTTGTTAAGAATGTAAAAATCAATAAAGTAAAAGTATCTAAAGGTTTAGAAGCCTTCGATCAAGAGGATTAATATGAAAAAAGAAGAATTAAAAAAATCATTAGATCCACGTTTCTTTTTAGGTATATGTCACCGTGGTTATCACAATAAAAACGATATCGAAAATGGGTTAAAAGCCTTTCAAAATGCGATAGATAATAATATGGCAATTGAATTAGATGTTCATCTAACTAAAGATAATAAGTTAATTGTTATCCATGATTCAAACTTAAAAAGAGTCACAGGAAAAGAAGGTATTGTTGAAGATTTAACTGTTGAACAATTACAAAACGATTACAAATTAAACAATGGCGAAACTATCCCAACATTACAAGAAGTTCTATCTTTAATCGATGAAAAAGTACCTTTAGTTATCGAATTAAAAGTATATAAGCGCAATTACAAACCTCTAGGTAATAAATTAAAAGAAGAATTAAAATCAATCAAAGATAAATCTAAATATATGCTTATTTCCTTTGATCCTAGAGCCTTACTTCCATTTAAGAAATTTGGTATTGTAAGACAATTACTAGTCGCACATGACAATAAGCATGAATATGTTTACCACTTTAGGCACTTCTTTGAAGGAGTTGACTTAGAATATACTTTCTTAACTATGAAAAAAGTACAAAGATATTCTAAGAAACATATAATAAATATTTGGACTGTAGAAGATAAAGGTATTGTCACTTCTTCTCTTCCATACGTTGATACAATCACTTTCCAAAATATCGATTGCAATTTTGTTAGAGATTCATTAAAAACAAAATAGATGGCTTAATTGCCATCTTTTTTGATGATTTGACAAATCAAATCTATATATTATAATAATATATAAATCTAGGAGGTCTTCATATGAATTGTAAAAAAATAATGTGTGCAGGTTTATCTTTATTCACTATCACTAGCTTAGTTAGTTGTAAAGGAACAACAACTATTGAAGATACAGAAAAAGAAATCACTCCTGAAACCACTTATCATGAAGGCACTTTAAAAGCAAATACAAATGGTGTCCTTGATTTTATGTTAGATACTTTAAAGATGGCTGGTAAATCTTATCTTAATAATATTATCCTTTCCATCGCTAAAGAAGGTTTTAATTCCGTTTTAAAAGCAATGGGATTTGATACTAGAACCGTAGAGCAAAAGAAATTAGATGAAATCTCTACAAGATTAGATACTATGCAAAAAAGCATTGATGATGGTTTTAAAAATGTCATGCGTAAGGAAGTTCAAATTTATAACGAACAAATTATGAATGATTTATTAAAGAAAATTGATGATGTTAAAACTCCTTTAATGGAATGCATTGTTACAATGAATTTAATCGCAGAAAACGAATTAGATGATAATGTATCAAGCGAAACAATCACTCAACAAAAAAATACATTCTATAACAAATTAGCTTCATTAAAATTTGTCACTCTTTCCATGAATGAATTATGGAACGCTACCGAAAATTTTGCTGAATCAATCTTACATCCTAATCCTTCAAATACATCATTAACTTTATTTGATTTCTATGAAGATACATTTGGTGCATTAGAAACTTGGGATACAATGATGGTTCAACCTCGAAGAAAATTCATCGCCTATTTAGCGTATTTAGTCAATTCAATGGCTCAATTATCTCAAATATATGCAAGTTATAAAATTTCTTCTTTACCAGAAGGAGATCCTTCAATTTCAGGGATTAACACAGGTATTAATGCGATGTTAAATCGTGTTGGTGATTTAAATGAATATTTCCAAACAAAGTTAAAAGAATTAGATGCAATTGAAACTAAACACGATGAAGAAAAAGTTATGATTCATCGTTCTAGATCAAGTGATAGTGATGGCAATTTAGTTATCTCACAATATGAAATATCTTCTCGTTTATTCACTGTTACTACTTGTAATAGCAATAATAACTATGTTTCATTCACTCATAATGAAGGAACAAGAAGATCTACTAAAAACAATAAATTCTGGCAAGGATATATTTATACTTTAGATTGTTCTTCGTCCGTCCCACTTTATCAATCAATTATTAATGAATATAAAGTTTATAATGCTTATTTAGGTAATTCTAATTATACTTCTTACACAATTAAAGACTATTTAATTGATATTGGCTTTTATTATAGACTCAATAATGAAATTGGTTTTAATAGATCTTTAGGTTTCTATCAAGGTATCTTTGATTCTGATTATGGAGTAAGTGGAGGAACTATTAACCATTATAACAACTTAGGTGTTAAATATTATTCTTTCCAAAATTTAGATACTGAAGGAACTATGTGTTTTTATAGTAAAATTCACCGTTATATGTCTAGTATCTTCTCTAGTGAAACTTGGACTATTGATCAAGATGAATTAACTAACTATTATTTAGTTTTCTTAGAAAAAGATCAAAAAACTTTAGTTGGCGATATTAAAGATACTTTAATTGAATCAAATTATTTAAATAGTAAAACAACATATTGGGAAAAACACTTTAAAGGCTTTAGATCTTGGAGTTCTTCTTCTGGAAGCAAAGTAACTTTAGATGATGAACAAATCGATAAGTAGGTGAAAATATGAATACATTAAATAAATTAACTACAACTTTATTAAGTTTAACTTTATTATTTGGTATTTCTTCTTGCGGAACCAACAATGAAGTTCCTACATTAAGCAATTGTTCAATACAAGAAAATACTACTTTTAAATCCGCGACTATTTTAATTCCAATTGAAAGTTTTAATGATATTGGTTTCACTCTAGGTGACAGCGTAAATATCTCTTTTTCTAATGGTTTTTCATTAAATGATGTTCCATATTTTAATGGATATTATGTAAAAAATGGCGAACCTGTATTAGTCGCTTATCCTAGTGATACATTCTTAACTGTTACTTATAATAACTTAGGTATCTGGGAGCAGGCTAACTTAACTGACGATGATAGCGTCGATATTATCCTCAATGAAAAAGGTAAATTTATCGCAACTCAATCCGCGTTAGGACAATCTTATTCTTTAGAAAGAAGCGATTATGGAAGCGATGAAGAATTTTCTAATTTTAGAGCCTTAAAAGGTGGTTCATTAAAAGATAATTTAATTTATCGAGGTGCTTCACCAGTTGATAATTCTCGTTCTAGAGCGAAAATAACTTCTTCTTTATTAGAAAAAAATAGCATTAACTGCATTATTGATCTTGCCGATACTGAATCTTCTTTAGATTCATATTTCTCTAAACCAGATTTTGATTCTCCATACGCAAAAAGTTTATACGAAAATGATAAGATGGTCTTACTTGGCATGGGATCTGGTTATTCTACAGTTGAATACGCAAAAAAGGTCGTTCAAGGATTTAAATATATGTTATCTCATGAAGGTCCTTATTATGTCCATTGTATGGAAGGTAAAGATAGAACTGGATTTGTATGTTTCTTAATTGAAGCTCTTGTTGGTTCAACCTATGAAGAAATGAAATTAGACTATATGAGCACATACGCTAATTATTATAAATTTACTTTAGAAAAAGATCCTTCTAAGTATAATGCTGTAGTTTCATTGTATTTTGATTCATTTGTTGAATGTTTAGCCCCATCAATTGATAAAGCTAATTATGAAAGTATTAACTTAGTAGAAAACGCTAAAGAATATTTATCAAATGGTGGTATGTCAAATGAAGATATCTCTTCTTTTATCTCTTTGATAAGCAAGTAAGTTTAAGGCTCAAAAAGAGCCTTTTTTTGTGTAATTTGACTTACTATTATACTTATAGTATAATAATGAATTGTAAGGTACTTTCTTACATTTCAGGAGATATATATTAATGAAAAAGAAAAAATTATTAATTGCCTTATCCTGTCTTACTTTATTATCATTTGTTGGATGTGGAGAAACTTCCTCTTCTAACAGTGAATTAGACACTAAGGTAAAATCAATTGAAATCGTTAAAAATTCAATTCAAAAAACTTATTCCGTCGGTGATAAGGTTTCTTATTCTTCTTTAGCGATTAACACATTGAATGCAAAAAAAGAAGTTATTCAAACTTTAAAAGCAAGTGAAAATAAATCAATCACTTACACAAGTATTGATACATCAAAAGTCGCAACAGGTATTTTTGAAGTTACATATACTGAAAATGATGAAACTTTCAAAACTACAATGGAATATGCGGTTAATGATATTCAATATACATTAGTTAACTGGATGCCAAGTGATACTTATACTAGCTGCGTATCTTATAAAGCAAATAGTAAAATTTCCACTTCTGAAGAAAATCCAGAACAAGGATTTATTGAAACACCAAAATATTATATTGGTAATGATAACGCAGTTTCTTTACTTCCAAAAATGACATCAGTCAATCCAAATAATCCATTAGATACTAAAACAATCTATGAAATACCATCTAATGTAACTTTCACTTTAACCAATAGCGATAATGAAACATTAGACTTAAATGCATATTTAGATAATATCAGTGAATTAAAATCAAAAGGTTTAGTCAAGTTTAAAGATAGCGTTGAAGGTGAATATACATTAAAATTAACTTCACCAGATCAAGACCAAGCAATCACATATACATTAAATGTTGTCGATGCATATAATGTCTTAGAAGCAAAAGATGTTTTCGCTTTAGATAATTGCAAATGGAGTTTCTATTCTACACAAGATAAAATGAGAACCTATAAAACAGAAAACAATATTCCTGATGCAAAAGGATTAGTTTTCCAAAACGATATCACTTTTAATAAGTCAGATTTACCTTCTCACTTCTTCTGGGGTGATGAAGCAACTGCAGAATCAGTTAAAGGTTCTTATAAAGATTGGCAAGGTTTAATTAATTATTATTTTGAAGAGCCTGAAACAGTCAATGTTTTTGGTAACGCTCATAAGTTCATGTTAAATGATTCTTCAACTGATGAAGATGCTTTCCCATTAATTACAACAGATAGCCAACAAGGTGAAATCCAACAAACTGGTAAACCAATTTCATCCCATGCATCTATTTTCTATACAACTGTACCAAACACTGGTGTTGAAACAGAAGATTGTGTATTAAATATTCAAGATTTAGAATTCTCTGGAAATATGGGTGTTTCTAGTGATGATGAAATCACTACTGGTGGACCTATGTTTATCAAATCACAAACATCTTCTTCATTTAAGAATGTTATTGTTTCTAAAACTTACATTGCATATATGTTAGATAACTGGAGTATCGACGGAGTTTATCACGATAACCATGCAAGTATTGAAAATTGTCGTTTTAGAGATTTAGCAAATGGTGCTTTATACATCTACAAAAATGGTAAAGTAACTATTAAAAACTCTGATTTATTAACAACTGGTGGCCCATTAATCTTTATTAATCCTGTCACTCAATTCATACCTACATATACAAGTGCAGAACAATTCCAAAATGATTTAAGTAAATTAGTTTCAACTGATGTTGTTATTGATGATAAATCATTCTTATCAAATTATACTGCAGGTACCGGCGGTTGGTTTGCAGCTTATGAAGGTGCAGAAGCTTATTCCGCGAGTATTAAAGCATTATCACCAATTATGCAAGGTCAATTCCAAATGGATTTCTTAAATGCAAATAACAAATTTAATTTCATTTCCTTCGTATTACCTATTTCTAGTTCAGAAGGTTTAGGTTTATCAAACGATGCAGGTGGAATTAATGTTAATGTCACAATCGGTGGTAAAAAAGTTTATTCTACTCTCGATGGACTTTTAGAAAATTATTCTAAAGCTTTCGCTTATGCATCCGCGGCTCAAGGCTCACAAGAACAAACAGATGCTTTAATGTCATATGTAGATAGTTTATCTTCAACAGACTTTGGTAATAATTTAACTTTCGCAGGTGTTTCAAGTGCCAATACATTTAAAGTAATTGATGCTGAAGGCAAGAATTATTATGGATTAGTAAATACAGATGGAAATAATAATTATTGGATTGAAAATACAAAATACACTATCTTAAATACTTTAGGATTTTCTGAAAGTATACTTTCATCAATGGGCATTAATAAACTCGCTGGTGATAGTTTTAAAACATCTGGTTATTTATCAGCGAACTTAAATTCAGTCACTCTTGCAGGTGGACCTATAAATATTACAGACTTCAAAGGTGTATGCAACTATGGTTTAATCTTAGGTGATTACCATTCTATCGCTACAAGCAATTAATTTTTATGAATATAGCAAAAAGAAAACGTGAAATATATCTTCTAACGGGAACGCTTTGCGTTTTCTTTTTTGCTATGCTTTTATGCTTATTTTTACCAAGTTATAATATTTATTTATTAAGTTATCTTCCTTTTGGATTAATGTTAATTTCACTATTTGCTTTATACTTTGTTTTAAAAAATAAAATGAAAGATCGTAAAGCTAATAGTTATAAAATAAATCTATTTACTAAATTAAGTGCATCAACTGCCAAAAAAGAAGATCGACTTAAATTTTATTTTAAAATATTAACTATTATTTTATTTTTTATCTTTTTTATAAGATTTTATTTCTTCAAAGATTACGTTCAATATTATCATGATGGAATATCATATTATTATAAATATTACGATTATTTACATCTATCTGGACAACTTATTGGTTCTAAATTAGAAGTACTTGTCTCTTTAAATCATTTTGAAAGAACAATCGCAACTATCTTTAATGATTTATGGATTGCATTAGTGATTTTATCCTTAGTTTCTTCGATCTATTTAAAAAATCATGGTTTAAATGTTAGACGATATATCGGTACTCCTATAGCGATTTTAATAACTATTTTCTCACCATTTGTTATTAAAGGAATACTAGGAGAAACTTTCTCATATCGAGGAATATTAATGGGTATTGAATTAGGAATCATCGATTTTTATTATTTTTCATCATATTTAGAAAATGAACCTTATAAGATAAATAAAAAACAAATACAAGGTTTATTAGCCTTAAGTATTCCAATTTTAATTACATCTATGAGTTCTTATACTCCAAGTAATATTTTTGGATTTACTCTCTTTTCTTTAGGAACTCCAAGTGAACTTACAACTTTTTCACATCGTTTCTTACTCTATTTTTCCTTCATATTACCAATAATGTATTATTTGATTTTAACTCCTTTAAGCAAAGAAGAAAGACATGGAGCATTAATTCAAATATCATTAGGAACATTATTTGGTTATATATCTGTTAATCGTTATGATATATGGACTAATTTATCATCATGGCCTTTACATCTATGTAATACCGCGATGTATACTATGCCTTTAACATTATTATTTAAGTCTTATGGTTTATTCTATTTCACTTTCTTTATTAATGTTTTAGGTGCATTCTTAGCGTTATTAATGCCTAATTATTCATCAAGTGCAACTTTCTTATCACCGGTTATATTTGAATTTTTTATTAATCACTGGTATGCATTCTTTATGCCTGTATTAATTGTATTACTTGGCATATATGAAAGACCAAAAATAAAATATTTCATCTATTCTCAAATTGGATTCTTAGTATATTTTGCCTTTGTAATGTTCGTAAATACTTATTTAACCGCGCATGGAACTGATAGTGATTTCTTCTTTATCAATTCTAACTTTGTCGCAGATAAATTAGGCCAATGGGCTAAAGATATATTCAATAATAAAATAACTTTCACAATTGGTGAATATACATACGTTATCCACTTACTATACGATATTATCTATTATCTAGTATATGTAGTTTTAGGCTTAGGAATGTGGTTTGTTTATGAATTATTATTTAGAGGTGTCGATGAATATGAATTACTAGTTTACGCGAAGAAAAACGCAATTAGTATTCATCAAGCATATTTATTAAGAAAAGAAAAAGGAGATTTACCAATGGATGAAAATAAAATAAATTTAACTATTTCTCATTTAGCGAAAAAATATCATGGCGCGGATTCTTATACAATAAAAGATTTTTCTATTTCCTTAGAAGGAGGTAAAATCTATGGCTTCTTAGGTAAAAATGGGGCTGGTAAATCAACTATTATTAAATCTATTGTCGGTATCCATGGCTTTGAAGAAGGATTTATCTCCACCTGCGGATTCGATGTTATTGAAAATCCATTAGAAGCTAAAAAAGTTATTGGCTATGTTCCAGATAACTACGCTTTATATGAAAATCTAACTGGAAGACAATATATTAATTATATCGCTGATTTATATAATGTCAGCAAAAAAGACCGTATAAAAAGAGAAGAAGAATTGGTTAAAAGAATTGAAATGGTTGATCGATATGATAAACCAATGAAGACTTATTCTCATGGTATGAAACAAAAAATCACTATCATCGCTGCATTAATTCATGAACCTAAGATTTGGATTTTGGATGAACCAATGACAGGTTTAGATCCTAATTCTATCTATCAAATTAAAGAATGTATGAAAGAACATGCTGCGAAAGGAAATATTGTTTTCTTCTCTAGCCACATTATCGATGTTGTAAAAAATCTTTGTGATGATGTCATTATTATCAAACATGGCGATTTAGTAAAAGAAATTGATTTAAATAAAAATCCTCAACAAAGAGATGAATTAGAAAAAACTTTCTTATTATTAACAAGTGATAATCAAGAAGAAGCAAACACATTATTAAAAGAAGAAGAAAAAGGACAAATTATCTAATATGAACAAAAACAAGTTTCTACTCAAGATAAAAGAATATTTCAGTGTTAACTGGAAATCTTTTAGAGTGCTTGTTTCGATGTTACTTTCTAATGCTTTAAGCTTAGATTTTAAAAAGAATAAGAAAAAGACAATTATTAATATCACATTAAAGATACTTATATTTATTATCGCAAGTGCACTATCATATGTCTTTTTCTATTTCTGTATTAAATTATCTGTATTCTCATTATTACCTTTTGTACCTACAAGTGTTCCATCTATTATTATCAATATCATGTTAATAATTTCCTTTATCGCCACATTAGGAAGAGTAACCAATGATTTATATTTCTCCTCGGATAATAAAGTATTATTAACTTTACCAACTAACGGGGGAACGCTATTTATATCGCGATTATGCGTTAGTTTCCTATCTTCTTATATCAAAGCTTTAACTTTTGAAATACCTTTCTTAATTGGCTATTATTTAGTTTCTAGCTACCCTATTTATATGATATTTATGGTATTTATTCTCTTTTTAATTGTCGAATTAGTATTTGTATTATTAAGTGCGATTATTTCTATTCCTTTATATTATATAAAAAGATTCTTTATTACTTATCCTATTAGTAAAAAGATATTATCATTAATATTAATTATTTTTATTGTAACAGGAGTATCTCTTTTAATTAGTATCATTCCTGAAAAGATAGATATATTTAGTAACTGGAGTCCATATTTTTATAAAATCCAAGAAGGATTAAAATATTATACTTCTAATCTATCAATCTTTTTTCAAACTTCTTTAATGTTTTTAGGTGGATATAACGGTTATTCATTTAACTATTTCTGTTCAAATGGTATTTCTGGATTATATACATTCATTATTTTAATTTGTTCAATCCCAGTTTTATATTTAATAAGTTTAAGTATTGCAACTCCATTTTATTTAAAACTCGCTTCTGGCAATGATGAATTACAAGCTAAAGTAACAAAGAAAGAAAAAACTTCTTCATATAATCATCCTTATATATCACAACTTAAAAAAGAATTTATCTTATTTGTTAAAGATAATAAAATCTCACCATCCTATTTAGCGACATTTATCTCTTTACCATTACTTTTAAGTTTAATCACTAAAATATTTATGGCGATGGATTTAAATTCAACAGGATTATCATTAGTTCAAGTTGCTTTATTGTTGATTAGTTTATTGATTGTTACTTCCACAAATTCATTAATCGCTTCAATTTATTCTTTAGAAGGTGGAGCTTTTAAAATCGCAAGAACTTATCCAATTAAAAATAATTTCTTATTATCAAGCAAATTAATCATTCCAAGTATTATAGGATCAATTTCTTTAATTATTTCTTATATTGTAATTGCTAATCTAAGATCAGAAATATTTTTAGAAAATATCTTCTTAGGCATTGGAGTATTATTATTCTATTTAGGACATTTACTCTATTCTGCCTCATTAGATTTTACTAATCCAAAAGATACATTTGGTGAAGTTAATTTCTTATCTAACAATGAAAATAGATCACTTATTACAAGTTTTATTCTCACTGCTTTAATGACCTATTTATTCTACTTATTTACCAAAGATTCTATTGTATGGATTAAATCAGTTCAAATGACTTCTTCTTTTAAACTCTTATTAATCTCTATTTTATATTTAACATACAATATATATTCTTATATAAGAAAAATAAAATATGTCTATAAGAAAGGAGAAAGCCTATGAAAAAAGTAGTTATGATAATTATAACCGCGGTAACCATAGTCGCGATGGTATTTGTCGCAATATTCGGTACTAAACCTCAAGGCATTGTTCCTAGTGTTTATATAGAAAAAATCACCATATTACCTTCCGATAATTCAACATATCAAGAAGGCCAAGATGAAAATGATGTTAACAAAATGGTATTAGTTTATGATGTTTCAGGAGAATTAGAATATGAAGGTAATTACTATATGCCTTATATTTTCAAAACAGAAATTCTTCCAGAAAATGTCACAAATAGAAGCTTTTCTTATTATGTAGATGATTTATCTAAATCTTATATCGATTTCCCTCCAGAAAGCGAGAATGCTTCTTCTAGAGGCGCATTCTTAATAAAAAGAGTAACTGATAAACAATTTGTTATCGCTGATATTCACTGCCGTGCATTAGATGGAGGTAAAGCTAAAGTTTCTACTTTAAGACTTATTATCGACTATCGAAATGTTAATGAAGATTAATCCTTGTCATCTTAAAAATAGCAATCCAAAATTAAGCATAATCTTTAAAATTGTCAATAAAGCCAAGATTATAGTAAAAAATAGATATTGATAAATTAATTAAAGAATAATGAAAATGATTATAATTAAAATATTCAATTACATTTGCTTAAGAATATTTCTTATGCTTTTCATTAGTAAAATAGTTTAAAAACAAATTAAACAATTTAAAATATATCTCTATTGCTTTATAATTACTAAGGTTGGTGAAACAATGGACTCATTTAAAAGATTTTTAAAAAACAAAAAAGCAATCGTGTTCCTTGATTTTGAAGGAACACAATTTTCGCATGAAATAATCGCGATTGGTGCGATTAAAGTCATGCTAGATGAAAATAAAAACATTATCGATAATCCTGATGCAAAAACATTTAAAGTATATGTTAAGCCTTTAGGAATCATTGGTTCTATCGTTGAAGATATGACTTCAATTACTGAAGATACATTAATTAAACATGGTATTGGTTTAGAAGAAGCATTTAAGAAATTTCAAAGTTTTGTTAATATGCCTTCAAATGATGTATTATTTATCACTTTTGGTAATAACGATGCCAAAATGATTATTGATTCAATTAATTTATCTAAACCTAATAACTATACGTATTGTTATAGTGTTGTAAATAATATATTTGATTATCTACCATTTATATCTAGATACATTAAAGATAACAACAATAACAATTATTCCTTAGTTAATTATATTAAATTATTTAATATAGCGCCTAATGGTGTTTCTCATGATCCATTAAACGATGCGATTGATTTAAAAAATCTCTATAAAGCAATGGATGAAAGAAAAGACATTGTCTTAGAAGAATATTTAAAAGTAATTGAGCATACATCTTCTTACCCTACTCCAATAAAAGCATTAGTTACTAAATTATATAATGGGGAAAGCGTAACTAAAGATGATTTAATCGAAGAATGTAAAAAACAAATTATCTAGGTGATATTATGATTAATTATCCAAATAATAAAAAAGTAAATAACGAAGCAAATTCTCAAATAAACCCATACTCTCAAAAAAAGAAATCACTTTCTAATGCGAATAGAGGTATGGATTTTGAGCATGCAGTTACTTTATCTTGTCAATATTATGATGATAATAATTTAGCATTACTCTCTAAAAGACCTACACCTATTAGAGTTGTTAAAAACGATTATAAGTTAGGTAAAATTACCGAAGCATATTTTGAAAAACAATCTAACACTGATTATAACGGGGTATACAAAGGAAAATATGTAGACTTTGAATGTAAAGAAACTCTTTCTAAAACTTCATTAACATTTAATAATATTCCACTTCACCAAATTAAACACTTAAAAAAAGTTATATCTCAAGGTGGAATTGCTTTCTTTTTAATCTATTTTAAAACGCTTGATGAAATATATATGATATCCGCGTCTGACATGATTGATTTATATGAAAATAGCGATAGAAAATCTGCGACTATAGAATCAATTAGAGACAAAGGAATCAAAATTGAACAAGCTTATATGCCTAGAATTAAGTTTCTAGAAGCAATCGATAAAATGTTTAACCTTTAATAAAGATTTTCCTTATAAATGGAAGATCTTTTTATTTATATTTTTAAAATCAAAAATTGTCAATAAAAGAAAAAATGTTGACTATCATTAAATAATCAACATTTATACATTCTTTTTATAATATTTACAGATATCTTTTAATTTACAATTGTCACATTTAGGACTTTTTGAAGAGCAATAATATCTTCCAAAATGAATCATTTGATGATGAAATAACATTCTTCTTTCACCCTTAATTAATTTTTCTAATTTTAATTCAATTAAATAAGGATCATCATGTTCTAAAGCTAAATTTAATCTTTTTGCGATTCTACTTACATGTGTATCAACAGGAATTACTTCATTATTAAATAATTCTCCAGTTACTACCGATGCAGTTTTTCTTCCTACACCAGGAAGAAGTATCAATTTATCTATATCATTTGGGACTATGCCATTAAATTCATTTAATATTTGTTTCGCAATTAAGATGGTGTTTTTAGATTTATTACTCGCAAGTCCTAATGGTTTAATAATATTGTAAACATCTTCATATCTTGCGTTGCTTAAAACTTCTAAATTATCGTATTTTAAGAATAATTTTTTAGTTACGTTATTAACGCTTTTATCAGTTGTTTGGGCAGATAGCATCACCGCGATAAGTAATTCATAATCTTTAGAATAATTTAATTCACAATGAGCGTTAGGTAATATTTCATCTAAATAAGAAGTAATTAAATTAATCTTTTCTTCTTTTTTCATTAATCATCAGTCCATCTAGTCGCAGCGATATCAATTGTTTTTTGTAAATCATTTTTATTTGATTCACTAATTGAACTATAACCTTCTTTTTCAATATCATTCATTGTTAAACGTTTAATAATAATCTTATCAACGCCTTTAAGAGTTACTCTTTTTGCTTTATTTTGACATTCATGTAAAGCATCAATAATTAAATCTTCTTTAACATCTTGAGATACCCATTCTCTAATTTTTTCTATTTCAATTGGAGTTAAACTTCTGCCTAATTCTTTTTCAAAAGTACCAAAGATATTAGTTAATTCATCCATTTTAGATTGGTTATCTTCGATTGAATTATTAATAATTAATTCTTTAACAAAGCTATCTTTTAATCTTTTATAAGTAGGTTTAATTGAAGTAGTAATTGAATTTTCATTAGATACATATTCTAAGAAACCTCTAGTTACTAAAGAGCTTAATAAACTATCAATTTGTTTAACATCTAAATTCATTTTTAAAGCGAGCATATCACTTGTCACTAATACTTCTTGTTCTTTTAAAATATTATCAACAAGTAAAAGAATCGCTAAATCGTATTCATTTAGTCCTAATGATTTATATGTATCAATCAATAATGATCTATAGTCAAGATAGTTAATATTAAATTTATCCATTTTTTCTCTTCTCCTTTTTTCTATTTATCTTATCACTTTTTTTCATAAGTGAAAGAACTTTATTTAAATTATGCGACTTTATTTCTTTTAATAATTCATTATTTAAATATATTTTATTTATATATTTATTGTCTTCTCCTTCAATAAACATAATATTAGATATATTATCGTTATTTATAGTTTCTTCCTTGGTGTAAAAATATATCGCTAAATGGGAAGATTCTTTAGCTTTATAATAATCTTCATATGTTTGGCAGATACTAAATAAATAATCGTATTTGTCAAATTCTTCTTTGTTAGTTAAATAATAATCATAATTAACTAAATATAATGAAGTTTTATTATTACAAACATCTAAAAGATTATAATTATCATCAATACAAATATCATTATTTTCTTTTATATCATTAAAAGGATATATCAACTCTAAATGATATTCTTTAAATATATTCTCATATAAAGATAATGAATAAGCTTTTATTTTATTTAATTCAATATAAGCTTTTTTGAAAGGTATTTTCTTTAATAAATCAAAGTTTTCTATTATTTCTTTTTTAAACGTAATTTCAAAATCATACATTAAAGAAAATCTAATTCCTCTTAATATTCTTAAAGGGTCTTCTTTAATTCTTTTATTCGCATCACCAATAAAAACTAATTTCTTATTTTCTAAATCTTCTAATCCATGATGAAAATCTAATATGTTACCTTCTTCATCAATATATAAAGCATTCAAAGAAAAATCTCTTCTTAATGAATCTTCTTTAGGATCTTTAATAAATTTAACTTTGGAAGGATGGCGATAATCTTCATATCCATCTTCTTTTCTTAAAGTAGTTAAATCTATTTTAATACCTTCATATTTAATAGTTATTGATCCAGAATTAGAATAATTAGATGCATCTAAAAAAGTTTGAATTTCTTCAATTGTCGCATCTGTTACAAAATCATAATCAGTTAATTCTTTATTTAAAAGAATATCACGTGTTGTTCCTCCAACAATGTAGAGTCGATATCCATGAATATTAAATATCGAAGCTAAAGATGTATATATATTTGGTAAAGAAGTAACTTTGTTCATATTCAGATCCTTTAAACTAGAAATATTATATATTTGAAATAGACAATAATCAATCGAAGAAAAAAGTATTAATCCAAATAAAGATTAATACTCTCAATCACTTATAATTATTTAATTTTTGGTTTGTTAGTGAAATATACAATTACGGGTATAAATAATGTTAACAAAGCTAAAATAACAATCACAGGAACGCTAAAGAATGAATTATCAACTATCGCACAAATAATATATCCAACAAATAAAACAAGTAGAACAATAAAAACTATAATAGTATTTTTAATCGCATTAGATTTATCTTTCTTTTGTTGTTCTATAATATTAATTTCATCCATTTCTTTTTGTTTCTTTAAACATTCTTTACATGTATAAGTTATTTTATCTGGTCCTCTTTTGATACCACCTTTAGGATGTCTTTTTATATAAGTAGGAGAATAAGTCTTAATCGCATCTATATCATTATATATTTTTCTTTTGCAAATACTGCATTCACCTATTATAGGTCCTTCAATTTTTCTTTCTTCAACTCCCATAAAACACCTCTTTATTCCATTTATATTAATTAAACATCGAAATGATATTTATTTTTTAAATAAGCTGTAAATCCATTTAAACCTTTAACAATATCTTGATATGTCTTTTCAAAATCACCTGAATACCAAGGATCAGAGATATCTCTTTCTTCATTACAATATTCTAATAGTAATTTAATTTTATTATCTTTATCATTTTTAAAAATTCTAAGCATGTTTTGTATGTTATATTCATCCATGCCGATAATATAATCATATTCATAATAATCTTCTTCTTTTATTTGGCATGCTCTTTTATCCAAAGAAAAAGGAATACCATGCTTTTTTAAGCATGCTTGTGCAGGAGGATAAATAGGATTACCTCTTCCTAGAAAGATTTCTTCAGAAGATGTAGCTTTTGATTCAACTAAGAAATAAGATTCTAAATTTTGTTTTTTAATCATATCTTTAAAGATAAATTCACTCATTGGTGAACGACAAATATTGCCATGGCATACAAATAATACTTTAATCATAAAATCACCTACTTTTATTAATTCATTATTCTAAGATAAAAGCCACCGAAGTGGCTTAGTTTATTTTAAAAATGTCATTTTATATCCGATGTTCTTTTTAGAAATATACATCGCATCATCAACTTTTTTATAAAGTGTATTAAAGTTGTCGTTACTATTGCCATCATAGAATGTGCAGCCCGCGGAAATAGAAATTGTATAATCTTTTAATTCTTCAATTTCAATTTGCTTAAACGCAGAGACAACTCTATCCCATAATTTTTCAGCAGCATTTAAATCAGTAAGTCCATGAACAAACACTGCAAATTCATCTCCACCTAATCTAAATGCGACATCTTCAGGGCGTGAATTTTTCTTTAATACATCAGCGATAGCTTGGATGACTTTATCGCCAACTTCATGACCGAAGTTATCATTGATAGCTTTGAAATAATCGCAATCCATTAAGCAGAATAATCCACTTTCTTTATTTTCAATATATTTTTTAATCTTATGTTCACCTGTACCACGATTATATAATCCACTTAATTGATCACGTTGTGCAAGAATTGTTAATGTTTCTTCTTTTCTCTTTTCTTCATCAATTACTTCAACAAGTAATAAAACATGCCATAAATGTCCATATTCATCACAATCTTCTTTGATATATGACATTCTAACCCAACCAGCGAATTTACCAATGAATTCAATTGTAATAGAATTTCTTTCCTTCATACGTTCATCTAAGGTGTTAATATCAATGAATTTTTTAACATCATCAATAAACGCAGGAATACATACATAATCAAGTACCGAATTAATATTATTAGTAAATGTATTACTACCTTTTATTTCTGAATGTTTAATATGGGTACTTGCTTTAATTTCATAATAAGTATTATTAATTAAATCTACACGGTGGAGAGAATAAAAAGCATTCGCTAAAGCTTCATAAGCCTTGTTCATACCTTCTTCTTTCTTCTTAGCTTCTTGATTAATAATTTCATCAATATTTCTAAATCCGCAGATAATTTTTAATTCTTCGCCTTCTTTAGAAACACGAATATAATGCGCGGAATAATAATGAATCTTTTTATCTTCAATAATTCTATAAGGTATTTCAATTTGTTCTTTCTTAGAAAGTTCATTTACTACATTATCTAATTTTAGTTGGTTTTTTAAGAATTCTTGATCTTCAGCATATACACGATTTTTTATATAAGTATAAAGCATCATTTCATAATTGGATGTATAATTTACATCACCAAATCCTTGAGTTTTATATCCATCAATCTTCATAATTCTTGCAGTTCCTGTCGCAGGATAAATTAAAAAGACATTAAGATAGTTAATTGCGAAAGCATTGAACATTGATTCATAAGCGTTCAATTCTTGTCTCATTTCACTAATAATTTGATTTTCAACCATAAATTCCCCTTGGCAAATTCTATTTGCAAACATATATATTATACTACTATTTAAATAAAATGCAAAAAGAAAAGCATTCCCGAAAGAATGCTTAAGTTACTATTTATGTTCTAATACGTATTTTGCGAATCCTTTACCACATAATAAAGCATCGCCAATAGTCTTTGCACCTAAGATGACATCGCCACCTGTAAAGATATTTTCAACAGATGTTTGATAAGCGATCATCTTACCTGCACCATAACTTGCTTTTGCGACTACATAGCCATGGTTTGTTTCGATTTTACCAACATTCCATACTGATGAATCTGGAATTTGACCAATCGCAGAAATAACATAATCACATGGAATTTCAACAAATTTACCAGTTCCAACAGGGCTTCTTCTTCCTGATGCATCAGGTTCACCAAGTTCCATAATTTCACATTTACATTTTACAACATGGCCATTTTCACCAATTAATTCAACTGGGTTTGTTAAGAATTGAAGTTCTACACCTTCATTTTCTGCATCTTCCATTTCATTTTTCTTACATGGAGCTTCATCTCTACTTCTTCTATAGCAAATAATAGTTTTTTCAGCGCCACATCTTACTGCAGCACGTGCGCCATCCATCGCGACATTACCTGCGCCAACTAAAATAACTGTACCATGTAATTTTGGTTTTGAATCCTTTAAATGTAATTTATCTTCAAAGTTAAAATCGCGTAAGAAATCAAGTGCATCTAAAGATCCTTCTAAATCTTCACCAGGAACACCTAAATGACGAACTTTTGTTAAGCCAAATGCTAAATAAACATAATCATATTTAGTAGCTAAATCAAGGAAGTCAGATTCTTTTAAATCTTTACCGTAGATGAAATTACCACCTAAATCTTGAACTGGAGTAATTGATCTATTAACTGTATCAAGACCAATTCTAAATCCTGGAATACCAAATGACATAACTCCACCTGCGAATTTTTCTCTATCGTAGATATCGACTTCAACTCCTGCGGTTAATAAATCTTTAGCCGCGGATAATCCAGCAGGGCCTGCACCTATAATAGCGACTTTTAATTTTTCACTCATAATTTTACCTCACTTTGTTAATATATTAAAATTATACATTATTTACCTTTATAAGTTAAATAAAAGAATTATTTTACTACCTCAAACAAGATAAAATAGTGTTTTAAGCACAAAATAACATTTATTATCGAAAATTATACATTTTTATAAACATATGTATTATTTGCTTCATCAAATTCATATTCATCTTCACAACCCCATAATTCAAAAGCTAATTTATATGCATCAACAGATTTGTTTTTAAAACTACCTTTATAATCAACTCTTCCACCTTGAAGTAACATATATCCAACATGGCAACCAATATCTTCATCTGAATATAATAAAGCAAATCTAATATTTGGATTTAATTCGCTCAATTTAATAATCGCGCCAAAAGGAGGATCCCAAGGGGTTTCAAAACTAAATGTATTACCTTTATCACCAATGGTTAAATTATTTGAATTCCATTTACATCCCCAATTTTTAATTCTCCATTCATACCAGTTAATCGCATCATAATTTAAAATATTATCAACTTGTCTTTTACCTAATTCTATAAGTTTATCAACTTCATTATTGTATTTAGTTAATATCTTATTTAATTCTTTTTCACTGAGAAATAGTTGTTCTTTATTGCATAAATGTTTACTTATTTTTAAAACAATATCTTCAAATTCTTCACTAGATATTTTATCTTCTTTAGTCCCATAATATAAAACATTATTATTAATCTTAGTTAAATAAAGCAATAATCCTTCATCACTTTTGGTTGAGAATTCAATTTCTAGATCTTCAGGCATTGGGTATAATTTATTAAAATCAAATTCAATACATTTCCCTTTTTCATTATAAGTACCATAAGTTTCAATTAACTTTTCTACAGTTTTTGCATTTCCAACTATAATTTTATTTTTTATCCAATTTGGCATAATATCTCCTTTGGCTAAAAAGCCCTTCTATAATTAATAATGTGGATAAAAAACAAAAAATCCTAAAAATTAAATAAAAAATATTTCAACTTAAAAATGGACCTATTAAAGTCCATTTAAAATTATTCTTTAATTATATCTTTAAAATGAGTATTTTCTAATTTTATATTTGGATTACCTTTTATATATAATTCATGGAAGCTTCCTTCAACAACATTATATACGCTAGGTCTTAAATCCAAATCTTTCTTTTCCCATGATGTCTTATTATGGATATTTAAAGTAACATTATTAAATAAAATATCTTTAATATTATCTCCTACAATAGTAATACCATTTTCACTATCACAAGATATATTTTTAAAAGATACATCATTAATTGTTCCTAAAATAGAATTCTCATCTCTTTTAATATTAGTGATAGAAATAGGTTCACCTCTTCCCCACCAATGAAGAGGAGAAACTTGATGAGAATTAATCTTGATATTTTCGAATTTAGTATTTAAAACACTTCCTCCATCTCTTAGCATTAAAGAAATGCCACGGTTTGTATCAATAATATCAATATCATGGAAATATAAATTTTTAAAATCAGAATGTGATTCTGTTCCAAGTTTAATTGCCGCGCATGTTGATTTTAATTTGCAATTATAAACTTCAACATTCTCTGTTGGTCCATAGTTTTTGGCATATGAGGTAGATTTTAAAACAATGCAATCATCCGCGCAGGAAATATCACAGTTTCTAATAATCATATTTTTTGAATGATCTGGATCGATACCATCAGAATTAGTGAATATTGGATTATTTTTAATACTAATTCCATCAATTAATACTCCATCACAACCAACTAAATGAACAGTCCAGAAAGAACTTCTTTGTAAGGTAATATTTAATAATTTAATATCTTTACAATTCTCCATATAAATTAAAGGAGTACGAGGATAATATTTACCTTCGATATGATAAGGGGTAGTAACTCCCACAAATAATTCTTCTGAACCATCGATAATTCCTTCTCCATCAATACAAATATTATTTAAATCTTTACCAAAGATAAAATATTTAGAAGGTTTACCATTATATGTACAATCAGCCCATGTATTTCTTGTAATTACTCTATTACCGGAATCAAATGAATAAAAATCTTTATCTTCATCACTTAATTTTATTTTTGCACCTTTATTTAAATATATAGAAGCATTATTACTTAAATATATTGTCCCACATTTATAAATACCTTCTTCAATAATTAAACGATTATGATTTTCTGCGCAATCTTTAATTGCTTTAGAAAGAATTTCTCCATCATTATTTATTCCATCTTTAAATGGTTTATATTCACTAAAATATATATCCATAGTTTTACCTCTTTATATCAATTTCATTATAGTAATTTCAAATTATCTATACAAATAATTTTTATTGTTTTAAACTTTAATTATATTGGAGAAACATATGGAACATATTGATAAATTACAAATTAGAAAAGCTAAAAATGAAGATTTAAATACTATTTTAAAAATATATGAATTCGCTCGTGAATTTATGAGACAAAATAATAATCCTTCTCAATGGGGATCTTCTCATCCTGTTAAAGAAATATTAATAAACGATATCAAAGAAGGTTTATTATATGTAGTCACATCAAATAATATAATCCATGGAGTATTTGCCTTTATTATTGGAGAAGATCCTACCTATATCAATATTGAAAATGGTAAATGGTTATCTTCAAATACCTATGGAACCATTCATCGCATCGCAAGTGATGGAAAAATCAAAGGTATATTCCATTTTGTAGTAAATTATTGTTATTCAATTATTCCACATATAAGAATAGATACGCATGAAGATAATAAAATTATGCAACATTTAGTTAACAAAGAAGGTTTTTCTTATCGTGGAATCATCTATGTAAGTGATGGAACTTCAAGATTAGCTTATGAGAAAATATAAACATAGATAAATCAAAAATATATTAAAATCTAGAGTATCTTGAATATATTATTTTGATTGAGATATTATATTTTATAAAGTAAAATATAGAAGAGGTAAGGATATGCTAATTAGTTCTATTATTTTAACAAGTATTATATACATTATTGAATTAATATTTGCTTTCTTAGAAAAAGAAACTCTAAGAAAGGTTATTAAGCCTTTTTGCATGTTGTCTTTAACATTTATATTAATATCTTTAAATGTAACTAACTTCTTTTTATATATCATTATTGGTTTAGGATTTTTAGGTGATATTTGTTTAATATTCAAAAAAGATAATAAGATAATATTTTCTTTAGGAATATTATTTTTCTTTATAGGACATGTATTATATTGTTATTTATTCGCAAAATCACTTAATTATACCATTCCACTTTGGGTATATATAGGTTTAGGAGTATTTGGATTATTAACACCATTATTAACTTATAAAACTCTTCATCCTCTAGTAAAGGTATTCACTATTCCTGGAACATATTATTTCTATATTTTATTAATGGATTTATTGTTTTCAACATTCTTAATGGTATCAAGTCAAAACATTAACACTATATTAATTTTTGTCGGAGTATTAATTTTTATTTTAAGTGATACAATATTATCTTTTACAACATTTATAACAGATGTAAAAAGACGTGATTTTTATATTATGCTAACTTATTTAATCGCTCAAAGTTTAATCGCGATAAATCTTGCAATGATATTATAGGAGATTTTAATTATGAAGAATGCACTTTATTTCCAATCAGGTGGTCCTACCGCGGTCATCAATGCTTCATTTTATGGAGTAATTAAAGCTTATTTAGATTCATTAAATGAAGTAGATAAACTCTATGCTTCAAGATATGGAGTAGAAGGTATTATCAATCAAGATTTAATTGAAATAGAAAAAGATATATCTAAATATGAAGAAATTAAATCTCTTAATGGAGCAATACTTGGTTCATCTAGATTAAAATTAAGCAAAGATACTAACCATGAAAATTATTCTAAAATCTTAGAATGTGTAAAAAAATATAACATTGGTTATATCTTAGTCAATGGAGGTAATGACTCCATGGATACTGCCGATCGATTAAATAAATTTTTCAAAGAAAAGAATATCGATACAATCGTTGTTGGTATTCCAAAGACAGTCGATAATGATTTAATGTTAATTGATCATACTCCAGGTTTTGCTTCAGCATGTAAATTTGTTGTAAGAACCATTATGGAAATATCATTAGATATTAACGTATATAAAAATGGTCGAGTCACTATTGTTGAAATTATGGGTCGTGATGCTGGATGGCTTGCAGCTAGTTCACTTCTAGCTAATAGATATGGATTAGGTCCTGATTTAATCTATGTTCCTGAAGCCCCATTTTCTAAAGCTAAATTCTTAGACGATGTTAATAAAGTCTATCAAGAAAAAGGTCATTGCTTAGTTTGTGTTTCTGAAGCATTAAAAGATGAAAAAGGCGAATATGTTTCAACTACTGGTTCAGTCGATTCATTTGGCCATGTTCAATTAGGATCTGTATCTAAATATTTAGATGATTTAGTTTCTAATGAACTACATATTAAAACTAGACATATCGAATTATCTCTTCTTCAAAGAGCTGCTTGCCATATTCAATCAAAAGTCGATGTAGAAGAAGCAATAAAAGTAGGCTATTTAGCGTTAAAACATGCCTTAAAGCATGAAGAAGGAATGGTATCAATTATTAGAGATAGTTCTTCTCCATACCAAGTACATTATCAATTAGTCCCTTTAAAAGACGTCGCTAATGGAGTAAGACATCTACCTAAGGAATATCTATCTAAAGAAGGTAATTATATCAATGAATCTTACCAAGAATATATCTTACCTTTTATTGATGAAGATGAAATAAAAATAGAAAGCGCACATTTATTTATAAAATAGGAGTTACACATATGAAAAAAATCGCAAAATTTGAAAAAGTATCTTATGAACAATTTAAAATAGATTACATTGATACATTTGGTGAAATAGAAGAATCTAAATTACAAGAAATCTATGATTCAATTAAATTACCTCGTAGAGCGACATTAGCTTCTGCAGGTTATGACTTTTTCACTTATTCAAAAATCAATTTAAAACCAAATGAAACTATTAAATATCCTACCGGTATTAGATGTAGAATTGATGAAGATTATGTTTTAGTAATCGCACCTAGATCATCATTAGGTTTTAAATATCGTCTCCAACTTGATAATACATTAGGTATTATTGACGCAGATTATTATAACGCAAAAAACCAAGGACATATTTTTATTAAAATGACTAATGATTCTAATAAAAATAAAGAACTTTCATTAAATGAATTAGAAGGTTTCGCACAAGGTATTTTCTTAAATTATGGAATTACTGAAGATGATGAAGTAACTTCAATCCGTACTGGAGGATTTGGCTCTACTAATAAATAAGTATTAGTAGCTATGAGAGTATGGTGGAATTGGTAGACACGTTAGAGTCAGAATCTAATGGGAAACCGTGTGAGTTCGAGTCTCATTACTCTCACCATTTAAATATCACACAAGGAGTTTTATGAAACATTTAATAAATATTTTAAAAGGCGCCGCGATTGGAATTGGAATGATTATTCCAGGAGTAAGCGGAGGCACCATCGCAGTATTACTTAATATCTATGAAGATATGATTTCTGCGATAAGCAATCTAAAAAAAGAATTTAAAAAATCATTCTTCTTTCTTTTACCTATTTTAATTGGTATGGTACTTGCTTTTGCTGCGATGTACTTCCCATTAAAATTATCTTTACAACATTTCCCTCTTCAAACAATTACTTTATTTGTCGGATTAATGATTGGTAGTTTACCAAAATTATGCAAAGATGCAGTAAGTAATGGATTTGAAAAGAAATTTGATATCATTTCATTTATCATTCCATTAATGATTGTTATTGGTATATGCTTTATTCCAAATATGGGTGTAGTATCATTAGGTAATGACATGGTATGGTATTCATATATCTTATTATTTATAATGGGTATTTTAGCTTCATGTGCTTTAGTAATTCCTGGAATATCAGGATCAATGTTACTTTTAATATTTGGTTATTATGAACCATTATTAAACACAATATCCGCGTTAAAAGATACCCCATTACATGCATTATTGGTATTAGTAGTATTCGCTATTGGATTAGTCATTGGATTTTTCACAATTTCTAAAATAATGAATTTCTTATTAACAAAACATCGTCGAGTTACTTATTGGGCAATTGTTGGATTCGTATTTGGTTCTATTCCTGCCATCTATATTTCTTATGATTTTACCGATGTAGATTTAGCGTGGTATACTTTCTTAACTGCCGCGATTATTGGTATTATTGGTATAATAGGAAGTTTCTTCTTAATTAGATTATCAGAAAAGAAAACTATTGCCAAAGAAGAAGTAGTTGAAGAAACTAAAGAAGCTGAATAATTAATATCTAGAGGTCTTAGACCTCTTTTTATTTGGCCAATCTTATAAATTCTTTACATGCTTCTGACAATTCTTTATCTTTAAGCCAAATAATCTTTCTAGAATTTTCATTAATATCTTCTAATTTTAAAGGTCTAATAAATTCATTATCCACTATTTCATTTCTTGGTAAAGGAACAATTGCGATAATATTTTTTTGTCTTCCAAAAGCTACACTTGCCATAGTAGTAGTTGTTGTTATATCAATTAAAGGATTCATATTCAAAGTATGGAAACGAGAAATAATATCACTTTCATAAGCACGAGGTAAAACAATATGTTGATTTTCTAAATCCTTTAATTCCAATTCTTCTTTTTTTAATAATTTACTATTTTTAGGAAGAATAGCCACGAATTCTTCCTTATCGAGTACTAAATAATTAACTTTATCAAAGTCTTTAATATGAGCGTTTATAACCGCGATATCAACAATATCATCATTTAAATATGTTTCCGCGGTTAAAGCATTACATTCATATACATTTAATTTTATATTAGGATATTCTTTAAAAAACTTAGAAAACAATTTATCAGTTAACATCATATAAACACTTGGAGGTAAAGCAATATTAATTTTATCTTCTAAACCATTATTAATACTATTTATATTTACAAAGCTTTGTTCATACATAGATACAATCTTTTTAGCTTTATCATATAATTCTTTACCACTTGGAGTAAGACGAATAACCTTACCTCCTCGATACATTAGTTTTGTTTGATACATATCTTCAAGATATTTTATTTGATTAGATAATGAAGGTTGGGCGATAAAAAGTTTCTTACTAGCTTTAGAAAAACTTCTCTCATCAACAATAGTTATATAGTTTTTTAGATAATCAATATTCATAAATACCTCACTTATAACAATTTTAAATAGAAATCATTTAAAATTAGTATAATTATTATAACTTAAATTGATAAAATTTTACCAATATAATTTATAATATTTTCGTAAAGGAGAAAATTTTATGATTTATTCACTTGCCGGAATCGGCGAAAACATCGCTAGCGCACTATCATCCATGAATTTATGGATTGCTGTTGCAAAAAGCGTATTCATTATCTTAATTGGTTTTATCTTCACAAAAACCAAAACACTTCCAGAAAACACTGGTAAAGTTCTTACAAAACTTGTTATGACTATCTGCTTACCTTGTTTAGCATTTGGTTCATTTATGACAAGCGTTTCACAAGAAAGTTTCATTTCTTGCTTAGTTTCATTCATTTATGGTTTCGCAGTATATATTATCTTCATCTTCTTAGCGAAACTTATCTTCAAATGGGTTAAAGATCCAACAAGAAGAAAAGTAATGGAAATCTTATTCGTATTTGGTTCAACTACATTCTTTGGTCAACCATTAATCAAAGCAGTTTTCCCAAGTGCATTCAACGATTCTAGTATGTTCAATATCGCATACCGCGTATTCTTATATTCATATGCATACTACGCAATTTGTCAATCTAAAGAAAAGACAGAAGATTCACAAGAAGAACAAGCTTCTAATAAACCTACAATTAAAGATATCTTAAAAAGAATCTTTGTTAACCCAATCATTATCGCAACATTCATCGGTTTTATCTTATGGTCAATTCAATTAATTGGTGATTCATCAGATGCTTCAAATTGGTGGGTAGTAAGTGTCAACAACCAAACAGGTGCATTCTGGAATATAAGCGTTTCTGCACCATGGTTATATCAAACAATTAATACTTTAGGTAGTTTATCTTCACCACTTGTATGGATCGCAATTGGTTGTACATTAGGTAAAGTTTCATTCAAAGATGCGGCGAAAGATAAAGATGTATGGATTTTCTCATTCATCAAAGTTCTCGCAGCGCCAATTTTAAACTTTGCATTCTTATATTTAATCAACTTAATCCCTGGAATTAATGTTACATTCAACACTCTTGCTGCAACTACATTAATGTGGGCAGTTCCACCTGCGACAGTCGCAATTACATATTGTATCAACTCTAATAAAGAAGCAACATTCGCATCTTCTTGCTCATTAATTGGTACATTAATTTCTGTTTGTTTCATTCCAGTATATATGATTTTATTAACAGTCATTCAATCTGCAGGCTTATTCGCATAGGAGGTAACATATGTCATTTAAAAAAGAAATTGCTTGTTTCGGTGTAAGAGAATACGAAATTCCTTACTTTGAACAATTAGGAAAACAATATAATTACAAACTAACTTTATTCCCTCAATTCTTAAATACAGATAATTACAAAGATGCATTAGGTTTTGAAGCAGTTATGGTAAGAGGTAACTGCGTAGTCAACAAAGAATCAATGAAAGATCTTGCAAGTCATGGCTTAAAATATTATTTAACTCGTACTGCAGGTTATAACCATGTTGATATTGAAGCTTGTAAAGAATACGGTATTAAAACTGCATTCGTTCCAGGTTATTCACCAAACGCAATTAGTGAACTTGCTTTAACTCTTGCAATGATGTTATTAAGAAATACAGCATATACCACAGATTACACACATAAAGGTAACTTCAAAGTTACAAATCAAATGTTCTCTCGTGAAGTAAGAGGTTGTAGAGTTGGTATATTGGGATGTGGTAGAATCGGTTGTACAACAGCTTCATTATTCAAAGGCTTAGGCGCAGAAGTTGTTGGATATGATGTATATCAATCAGATAACGCAAAAAAGATTGTTAAATTCTTAGATTTAGAAGAATTTGCTTCTACATGTGATATCATTATCGCACATATGAATTATGTAAAAGGTTCAAACGACAATTTCATCTCTAAAGATTTCATTTCAAAAATGAAGCCACATTCAATCTTAGTCAATGTCGCTCGTGGAGAAATCCTTGATTTAGATGCAGCATTAGACGCAGTTGAAACTGGACATTTAGATGGTCTTGCAATCGATGTTATTTCTAACGAAAAAACACTCTTCTTCAAAAACTTTGAAGATCCAAGCAAGATGGATACACCTCAACATCAAAAATTAATTGACTTATATCCAAGAGTATTAATTACTCCACACGTTGCTTCTTCTACTGATAAAGCATTAATCGATATGATTGAAGTAACATTAAAGAACTTAGATGAATTCTTAGAAACAGGTAATTGTAAAAATTCATTAATTAAGTAAATAATTACTAATCCACTTAGAAATAAGTGGATTTTTATTATATTTAATATCTTATCGTGGTATTATTTAAGTAATTTCATGAAAGGAATTTATATATGAACGAATGGAATTTAAAAAATATTTACCCAAGTGTTGAGTCTTGGGAACAAGATTATCAATTAATCAAAGAAAAAATCCCTCATTTAGGTGATTTTAAAGGCAAATTAAATGAAGAAAAAACTTTAGAAGAATTCTTCTTATACCAAGATGAATTAGAAAAATTATTTGAAAAGTTTTATTCATTTATCGCGATGAGTTATGATAAGAATCAAAAGGATTTATCTACTCAAGCTTGCATTATGAAGGCTAGATCATTATTCCCAGAATTAGGCGCAGTCACTGCATATGTCAATACTGAAATGTTAAAAAAGCCTTATAGTTTCTATGAAGAACTTGCAAGTCATAACACTGTTATTAAAGAACATCTTTTCTCTATCAAACAAACATTTGATACTAAAAAATATGTCCTATCTCCAAAAGAAGAAAAAATTATTTCTGATTATTCAATGGTCACTTCTTCTTTCGCAAGATTATATTCAATGCTTCAAAATAGTGATTTCACTCCTATTGAAGTTAAATTATCAACAAAAGAAGTTGTTAAAGTATCACCAAATACTTACACAAGTATCTTAATGAATTGTGAAAATCAAAAAGATCGTAAGAAAGTCTTTGAAGCATTATTCGGTTATTATGATTTACATAAAAACACTCTTTGTTCTATTTATAAAGGCATTGTCGATTCTGACATCGCTAGAATGAAATCAAAAGGATATAAATCAATCTTAGAAAGTGTCTTAGATCACAATAAGATTCCAGAAAAGGTTTATATGTCTTTAATTAATACAGTTAAAAATAATACTGCACCATTAAAAAGATATATCAAATTAAGAAAAGAATATTTTGGTTTAAAACAATATCATACATATGATCGTTTCTTATCTTTCTCTACATCTAATGTTGCTTATCCTTATGAAAAAGCTTATGAAGATGTCTTAAAAGCATTAGAACCTATGGGTGAAGACTTTGTCAATCATGCAAAAGTTGCATTAGAACAAGGACATGTCGATGTTTATCCTTCTGAAGGTAAAAGAAGCGGCGCATATTCAACACAAGTATATGGATATGGACCTTATATTTTATTAAATCATACCAATACATTAGATTCAGCATTTACTCTCGCTCATGAATGTGGTCACTCAATTCACACTCTTTATTCAAATGAAAATCAACCTTACGCAACAAAAGATTACACTATCTTTGTCGCAGAAATCGCTTCAACATTCAATGAAGCTGTCTTCTTAGATTATTTAATGAAGAACTCCAATGATAAAGCATTAAAGATTCAAGCATTAGAACAACAAATCGATGGTATTGTTTCAACATTCTATCGTCAAACATTATTCGCAGATTTTGAATATCAAGCTCATAAATTAGTACTTGAAAATAAACCATTTACATATGAATCATTAAATAACATTATGGGGGATTTATACAAAAAATATTATGGTATCAACCTTGATAAAGAACCATTAAAGAAAATGGTATGGGCATATATCCCACATATGTATAATACACCATTCTATGTCTATCAATACGCAACTTGCTTCTCTGCATCAATGAAGATTTATCAAGATGTTAAAGCAAAAGTACCAGGTGCATTTGATAAATATATCTCAATGTTAAAAATGGGTGGATGTAATTATCCTGTTGAAATCGTTAAAGCAGGTGGAGTTGACTTAACTACAAAAGAGCCATTCCTCGCAGTTTGTAATAAACTTAACGAATTACTCGATGAATTTGAAAAACTCGTAAAATAAGGCTAAAAAAGCACTTTAGAAATAAAATCTAAAGTGCTTTTAATTTGTTAATCATTAAACTTTTCTTGGAGTTTAGCATGATGAGGAATATAAATAAAAATTCGATCTAATAAACTTGAAAATAAACTGATTAAAACTGAGTTTGCCACCGCGGCAATAAATGTTCCTATTCCTACTCCACATAAAGGTAAACCTAATGCGTAACCAAGTCCTATACCTAAAGCTAAGAAAAGAAGATCAAAACCTAATTTAAAATAGAAATATTTTATATTAAATTTTCTAGATACGTATTTAGTAAATAAGTCATAAACTTGAGGATGGAAATAAGATTTAATTAATAATGCAACTGAGAAACCAGTAAGGATTGTTCCTCCAATAAAGAAGATAATTCTTAAATATAGAGGCAATGTACTAAAATCAGTCATATTAGGATTAAAGATAGGTATTAATCTAAATAAATCTAAACATGCACCATATAATAAGCAAGTAACAAATGACCATAAATAATGGACTTTGAATTTTCTCATCACTAAACAAAATATAATAAGCAATATTCCTTGAATAACATATTCTGCTTGACCAAAACTAAGCCAAGATATTTTTTGACTTAATACATATGCAGGTAAAACAATCATTGATACACCAAAATCACTCGCAGTAACAATCGCGACTGATAAAGCTAAAAGTACAACACCTAATATATACGCAATTTCTTGAAATAATGTCAATTTGTTTTCCATAGTCAATTCCTTTTAAACGCATAGATATTATAAACTATTTAAACAAAATATCAAGATACAAAAAAAGCACTAGGTTTCCCTAATGCTTAATTACTTATTCAGCTTCTTCTAAAATAGCAAGTTTCGCTAAACGTTTGATTGCTTCAACAACTGAAACAACTGCTTGTTTAGAATCATAAACTTCACCAGCAAGAACTAAACGTTTTTGTTTGTTGTAAAGTTTGAATTGGCATTTATCATTCTTATCTTTGAATAAATAGAATGTACCTTCATAAACTGCAACTCTGAATTTTTCTAATGCTTCTTTACATGAAGCTTTTGATTGGTAAACTAATGAAGTAGCAATAACTCTCTTATTAGCTGCGATTAATTGATAAACAAATCCTTCGCCTTCTTCTTTGATAACATAAGTACCATTGTTTTCTTGTTCGATTTCAAAATCAAGAACTTCAACTTCTTGGTGATCTTTATCTTCTGAATCATCAACAACAATGTTTTCACTTAATGCCCAACGTTTGTAAGATTCAATTGCGTTAGTTGCGCTTGCTTTTGTTGAGTAGTTTGCAGATGTCGCTAAACATCTACCTTGACCAGTCATAATTCTGAATGAGAATAAACCATGTTTATCTTCAACAACATCACAGTGTGATTTATCAAGATTCTTCTTTAATGTTTCAATACCAGTTCTTACAGCTTTTTCAGATGTATAAGGTTCAGAAACAATAATTACTTCACCATTTGATGCTTTTAATTTGTAACGATAGTTTGGTCCTTCTGAGACAATGAGATATTTACCTTTAACAGTATGTTCTTTATCTTCTTCATCATCATAAGATTCTTTTTCATCAGCCTTAACAGCAGGTGCAGGTTTTGAAGCTTCTTCAGTTGCTTCTTCTACTGGAGCTTCTTCAGTTTTTTTTTCTTCTTCAACTGGTTCTTCAGTAGCAGCTTCTTCTTCAGCTGGTTCTTCTGCTTTTTCTTCTTCAGCAGCTTCTTCTTCAACAGGAGTTTCTTCTGTTGCTTCAGCTTCTTCTGTTGTTTCTTCTTCTACTGGAGCTTCTTCTGTTGTTTCTGGTTCTTCTGCTTTTTCTTCTTCAGCTGCAGGTTCTTCTTCAGCAGGAGTTTCTTCTTTTGCAGGTTCTTCTTCCTTTAAAGATGCTTCATATGCTTTTGCTTTCTTTTTAGCAATTAAGCAAACAATGCAAAGTATAACAAGGAATCCACCAGCGCATCCAAAGAATAAACCAATGAATTTGCCTGATACAGCATTCGCTAATAAATTAATGACATTATATTGCATAAACTTTCCTCCAAATTTAATATCTTTATTATTCTACAACAATTTAGTCTAATCTTTAAAG
The DNA here is from genome assembly GCA_963623095.1 of bacterium. Taxonomy (GTDB): domain Bacteria; phylum Bacillota_I; class Bacilli_A; order RFN20; family CAG-449; genus UBA3210. Next base: position 46,426 of record CAVFKD010000008.1, read on the forward strand.
TAGATAATGAAATTTTTATTTATTTTATAAATAATTTTAGATCTTAAAAGTGGCAAAACAAAATTTTTAATATTTTTTTCTAAAATTTAATATTTTTTGTTGCAAAGTTTTTTGCTTATGCTATAATCTTACTTGCTTGAAGCAAATGCCGACCTAGCTCAATTGGCAGAGCAACTGATTTGTAATCAGTAGGTTGCTGGTTCGATTCC
>CAVFKD010000009.1:0-46584 GCA_963623095.1 bacterium
AATTGATATTGTTTCAAGTGATTATCGTGGAGATGATTATATTTTCATGATGGGATTTTCTTTAGGTAATTATCCTATCATTCATAAAGACACTGCTTTATTATCTGATGAAGAAAAAACTTTATGTTTTATGAATACTTCTAGTATTTTAAATAATATTGAAGAAGAAAAAATTATTAATTTCATTAACCAAAATAAAAATATCTATATCACAAAGATTAAAAAAGAAGGTAAAGATTTAGGTACTACTTTCTTTAATTCTCTTTTAATTGATAAATTAAAAATGAAAGAAATAGCGTATGATGAAAATAATGAATCAGATGTTTTATACATTGAAAATGTCGGTAAAATATTAACCGCGAAAGCATATGATATGAAGCGTAATTATAACGCTAATTCTAAATATTTAGACGCTTATTCTAAAGATGATATTTCTTATTTAAGTTTTGATCATAAATTTAAACCATCAGATAATTTTAAAAATGATAAAAATATGAAAGTATCTTATTCAAGAATCAATGAATATTATAAATGTCCATTCGCTTACTTTATTAAATATATTTGTTTAAAAGGACAAGGTTTTGAAGATACTTTTGACACTAAATTAGGCAAACTATTCCATAAAATTTTAGAAGAGTCATTAACAAAAGAAATATGTTTAGATGATTATTCTAAAGAAATAGAAGAAAATTTTACTGAACCAGATGAAAATCATTTTATTAAAAAATTACTTCCTCAAGTAATGGATGTTATAAACAAAAATAAGATATTCCTTGAAATTTCAAAATTCAATAATCCATTTGGAGAACAAGAAATTAATGTCTCATTAGATAGTAAAACGATTTTGAATGGTAGAATCGATAAAATTATTCTTAACGATAAAGATAAAGAAGCTATTATTGTCGATTATAAATCTTCAAATTCTTTATATTTCAACAAAGACTATGTTCAATATGGATTAAGTATGCAACTTCCTACTTATGCTTTATTATCAAACGAAGTATGGCCTACTTATAAAGTTCTTGGTTTATATATCCAACATATATTAACAGAAGATTATTCTTTTGAAAAATCATATCTTTTAAATGGTGTTTCTTTAAAAGATGCATCGTTTATTGAACGTATCGAACCAAATATAGGAAATAATGAAAGTAATAATTCTACCTACTTAGAAAGTATTTCTTTAACTCAAGATCAAACTAGAATAAGTCGTGCTGACACAAAAAAGAATCTATTACTCGAAAATGAATTAGAAGAATTATACAAAACTACTAAGGAAAAATATTTAGAAGCAGTCAAAAATATTAGAGATGGTAAGTTTAATATTAATCCAATTTATATTAATGAAGATGATTCTAATTCATGTAAATATTGCCCTTTAAAAACAATTTGTTTTAAAGATGATGATGATATTAATTATGTAGATAATGTTACTTTAAAAGGAGATGAAGAAAATGGCGACTAATTGGACAAAAGATCAACAAACTGCGATAAATGAATATGGTGAAAATATCATTGTCTCTGCCGGCGCAGGAAGTGGTAAAACCGCGGTATTATCAGAAAGAGTTTTAACTTTCGTTAAAGATAAAGGTTATTCATTAGATAACTTCTTATTATTAACTTTCACTAAACTTGCCGCAGGAGAAATGAAAGACCGTATTAGAAAAAAACTTGAAGAACATCCTGAAACTAAATCAGAAGCTGCAAAAGTAGATACTTCTGATATCACTACTTTTGATGGATATGCTTCCTCATTAGTTAAAAAATACCATTTTCTATTAAATGTATCTCCAAATATTATAAACATTGATCAAAGTATCATGTCAGTTAAAAAAAGAAATATTATCGATGAAATTTTCAAAGAAAAATATATCGCGAATGATAAAAATTTCCTAGATTTAATTGATATGTATTGTTTAAAAAAAGATCAAGATATTAAAGATTTAGTTTTAAGAATCCATGATTATGCATCATTACAATTAAATACAAAAGAATTCTTAGATAATTTTGTTTCTTCTAGATACAATGATACTTTCATTAAAGATACATTAAATAAAATTTATAATACTCTTCTTCCATTAAAAGATGATTTAGTTGATTCATTTTATTCTCTTCCTGAAGAAAAATTCGCTCAAAGTCATAAAGAAACTTGCTATAAAATGGTATTTGCTTCTGCGCAAGATTTTATTGCATCAAATGATTTTGATTCACTAGTTGGAGGATATAAAAAAATAAAATATCCTTCAAAAAATAAAAATTTAGATATCGATTACACTTCTTTTGATTATTCAAAAAAATGTTTTAAAAAATTAGGAGACGCTTTAGCCAAACTTTCTACTACATCAGAAGAAATAATCTCTATTATCATTAATGACAAACAAAATGCTGAAACTTTGATTTCACTTGTTAAGGAATTAGACAAACGTCAATATGCTTATAAAGTAGAAAAGCAAGCATTTGAATTTAATGATATTGCCAAAATGGCATTGAATTTAGTTCAAACTAACAAAGATGTTAGAAATGCATTAAAAAACAAATATAAGATGATCTTAATCGATGAATATCAAGATACATCAGAAATCCAAGAAAAATTAATCTCTCTTATAAGTACTAACAATGTCTACATGGTTGGAGATATAAAACAATCCATCTATGCTTTTAGAAACGCAAGAAGCGATATCTTTAAAGCTAAATATCTTGATTATAAAGCTAAAAACGGAGGAAAAGCTATTGATATGAATAAAAACTTCCGTTCAAGAACAGAAGTTTTAGATGATATTAACGATATCTTTTCTAATATTATGACATTAGAATATGGTGATGCCGATTATAAAAACGATCATCAAATCGAATTTGGTAATACTTCATATGAAGAAAGCCAAAATAAAGATTCATCAACAAACTATCATTCTACATTTATAACTTATGATTCTACTTTACTAGCTCGTCAATCAAAAGAACTAGAAATTAGAATAATCGCCGAAGATATCATTAATAAAATCAATAATAAATTCCAAGTATTTATTCCAGGAAAAAATGCCAAACCACACGATGCAACTTTCAGTGATTTCTGCATATTAATTGATAATGGTAAAACATTTAATTCATTTAAGAAAATTTTTAATGAATATCAAATTCCTCTTTATGTCGAAGAAAATGAAAATATCAAAGATAACATCATTGTTTCTTTATTAAGAAGTTTATTAATTATTATTAATGCAATTATGACTGATGCATATGATAATGATGATTTCAAAGTTGCATTTATCTCTCTTGCTCGAAGTTTCTTATATGAATATAACGATGAACAAATCTATGAAATTACTTCAAAAGATTTATATAAAAAAGATAATATAATCACTTCATTAAAGAAAATAATTGATGAAAACAATCAATTACCTACTCATTTATTAATTGAAAAAGTCATTACAGAATTAAATTTCTATGTTAATTTAATTAAAATCGGTAATGTTGAAAAGAATGAATTATATTTAGATAAGTTCTTATCTTATTTTAAAGATATGTCATTATTAGATTATTCTTTAAGCGATTTTATTTCTTATTTAGATAATCTAGATGAATATGATTTAAAAATTGAATTACCAAGTACTTCAACTTCAATAGATTCAGTTAAGATCATGAACATTCATAAATCTAAAGGTCTTGAATTCCCTATTATTTATTTCCCAATGCTTAAAAGTGATTTCTTAAAAAAAGCATGTTCAGAAACTTATGATATATGTCAAGAAGGAATTATTTTACCTCACTCTAAAGAAGGTAGAAAAGATGAGATTCATCCTTTAAAATATCTATCTGATAAAACAAAGAAAAAAGAAGCTCTATCGGAAAGAATTAGATTATTCTATGTTGCAGTCACTAGAGCAAAAGAAAAAATGATATTTATTTGTCAAGAACAAGGTGAAAAAGAAAAACTAGATACATTTGATATCAAAAGCGCAAAAACATTTAGAGAATTTATTTATCCATTAATTTCTAAATATGAAAATTATTCTTATACAAAACCTGAAACTAAAGTAACTTTACTTAACCCAGCAAAAAAGGTTGATAAGAAAAAATTTATTTACACTCCAATATCTTTTACTTTACAACAAACTTCTTTAAAACATGCATCAAAGCAATTAGTTATTAATACTAATACTGAATTATTACAACTTGGTACTAAGTTACATGAAGTAATGGAAATTCTTGATTTTAAAAATCCTGATTATTCATTCATTCAAGATCCTAAAATTGAAGACTGCGCAAAAGCATTCTTAAATCATGAAATTACTAAAGATATTAAAAATGCGACAGGTATCTATAAAGAATACGAATTCATCGATAATGAAGTTCATGGTATTATCGACTTACTTGTTATTTATGAAGATCATATTGATATTATCGATTATAAAACAAAACATATCGATGATAAGAATTATGACAAGCAATTAGAAGTATATTATTCATTCATTGCTTCAAAATTCAAAAATAAGCCAATACACACTTATTTATACTCTCTTATCGATAAGAATGCTAGAAAAGTAAATTAAGCTCGCAACAAGCCTAAAAAAGGCATTTTAAAAGGAAACTAGATTAAATCATAGTTTCCTTTTTTTGTTTTACAAATTAAAGAGCTTTAATTTCTCTACCTTGGCCATCTTTAAAGCTACCGCATAAAATGATAATAAAATCAATGAATGCAATAATAGATGGAATAAAAGTCCAGCAGAATATTAGCATAAAGACACCTGAAGCAACTCTACCAACATAGAATCTATGAATGCCAAAGCCTCCTAGAAAGAACGCAAGTAATGCCGCGGCTACTCTAGAACAAGGAGAAATATTATCACCAGTAAATTTCGTTGCGTTTTTTAAATCTTGTGAAAAATTATCTTTAAAAGAATTGTGTTCAGTAGATTCATTAACTACTTCCGCTTCAACACTTTCATCTTGTCTTGCTCCACATTGAGGGCAGAATTTAGAATCATCTTCAAGTTGAGATCCGCAATGAGTACAAAATTTCATATAAAATACCTCCGTTAATTTCTATAAGTATGGCATTATTATGTTATTTTTACAATATAAATTAAATGCATTAGAATTTAATCCTTATGCTTAAATATTTATTTAGTAGTTAATACTCCATCATTCATATAATAAATATGATCTGCGATGGCTAAAGTTGATTCACGATGAGAAACAATAATAATTGCATGTTCTTTCTTTTGTTCAATTAATGCTTTTAAAATAATACCTTCATTAATCGCATCGACATTGGAAGTAGGTTCATCAAGTAAAATTACTTTACTACCTTTTAAAAACGCTCTAGCTAAACCAATTCTTTGAGTTTCACCCGCGGAAATATTATCTCTTGCTCCTCCAACTAAAGTATCATAACCTTCTGGTAAGGTTAAAATAAAATCATGGATAGAAGCTTTTTTACACGCTTCAACAATTTCTTCTTTAGTTGCATCCTTTTTAGCGATTTTTAAATTATTTAAAATTGTATCATCAAATAAATAAGTAGATTGAGAAACCATTGTTACATTATCAAGTAAAGATAAAGTATTAATATCTTCAATATCTATATTGTTATATAAAATTGATCCATCATTCTTTTTATAGAATCTTAATAATAATTTTAACAATGTAGATTTACCACAACCTGATTCACCTTGAATACCGACTATTTCACCAAGAGATAAATCTAATGAAACATCATTTAAAATTGTCTTATCATTATATCCAAACTTTACATTTGTTACTTTTAAAGAATTAAAATCAAAATTATTTTTATTTTTAATTTCTTCTACTTGAGGTTTTTCTTCAAGCAATGATAACACTCTTTCACCGGAAGCAAAAGTTTGAGTTAAATTAGAAGGTAATGCACTTAAAGCAATAACTGGTCCAAATGATGAGAAGATAGAAACTAAAGCAACTAACATCTTATCTAAGGTAATTACATTATTCATTAATAAAATAATACCTAAGGCAACCGAAATACAAATAATAACAAATACAACTAATTCACAAATAGAACTTGCAATTGAAGAAAGATGTTTAATCTTTTTAGTTTCAATAAGTAATTCATCAGATTTCTTATTTACTTGTTCTTCTCTTCTTGAAATTGCGTTATTAATAACAATTTCTTTAACACCTTTAATGGAGTCTAGATAATAAGCATTAAATAATGCGAATTCTTCACGGTATTTAACTCCAGCATTCTTCAATGCTTTTGATGTAATTAATGGCATAATAACACCAATAATTAAATATGCGCATAAAGCGATTAATGTGAAGTAAATTGAAGTATATACTCCAACAAATACGCTTATTAATGTACAAGTAACTAATGCAATACAAATAGGAGAAATAGTATGAGCGTAGAATACTTCTAATGTTTCAATATCAGAAGTAATTAAGCTAACTAATGATCCTTTCTTTTTATCATCTAATTTTGCAGGCGCTAGAATTCTTAAATGTGCGAATATTTTATCTCTTAAAACTGCGAGTAATTTAAATGCAATATAATGGTTAGAATATTGTTCAATATATCTTACTCCACCTCTTAAAACACCACATCCAATAGTTACAAAAATAATCCATAAAGGAATTGATCCACTTTCAATAAATAAACCTAAACCAATAGATCCAAATACAGTTACTCCCATGGCAAGAAGATAACCAAAACTACCATTAATAACCGCGAGAATTAATATATAAGCAAAACTACCTAAGATGGTAATTAAACTTGCCATGATTTTTATTCCACTTCTACGACTAGTTTCCATGTGCAAGGGCCTCCATATATCCATTCTCTAAAGCTTTTTGTTTAGAATATAATGCCGCATATTCACCATTTAAAGACATTAATTCTTGATGGTTACCACTTTCTTTAATTTCACCATTTTCCAAATAATAAATATTATCACTTGTAACAACATTTTCTAAACGATGAGAAATTAAAATAATTGTTTTAGTTTTACTCATTTCTTTAATGTTATTCATGATGATTGTTTCTGAATCAACATCGATATTAGAAGTTGCTTCATCAAAAATATAAATATCTTTATTGCTTGATAAATTAATCGCGAGAACTAATCTTTGTTTTTGTCCTCCGGAAATATTATTTCCTTCTTCTAAAATAACTTTATCAAGACCTCCGTTATTTCTAACAAATTCATCAAGATTAACTAATTTTAAATAATGATAAATTTCTTCATCTGTAATATCTACTTTAGCTAATTTAAAGTTTTCTCTAATTGATTCATTAAAGACATATGTGTTATAAGAAACTACTCCTAAAGCACCATAATATCCAACTCTTGATAAAGAATATAAAGATTTATCACCAACTAAGATATCGCCAGAGCCTACTTTAATTGAACCGATAATCAAATTGGCAATAGTTGATTTTCCTGATCCAGATTCACCAACAATCGATGTTAATGAATTCTTTTTAAAAGTCATATTAACATTGTTTAAGATATTTCTTTTACCATCGTAAGAGAAAGTAACATTGTTAAAACAAATAGTAGGATCTTCTACTTTATTTTCACCAAAATCTAATTCTTTTTCATTTAATAAAGCTAAAATCTTTTTACCCGCGGAAGCACCATTCATTCCAACGTGGAATGCTGAACCAAATTGTCTCATAGGTAAGAAAAAATCAACCGCCATAAAGATGATGAATAAAGAAATAGCGACATTATTAACCCAATGATTATTTAAACCGATTAAAGTTAATGCAATACCTAAACCTGCACCACCATATGCAATTGTATCCATAATAGTAGTAGAAGCAAGTTGCATGATTAATACCTTCATAGTAATTTTTCTAAATTCTTCTGAATGAGCATTCATTTCTTGATGTTTTTCTTTATCGAAATTAAAGATTTTTAATTCTTTTAATCCTGAAGTTGCATCTAAGAAATAATCACCCATAGAGATATATTTACCCCAGTATTTTGCAAATACCTTTTTCGCGTATTTACTAACTGCGATAATACTCGCAGGAATAAATGGAACTAAGCAAATCAAGGCTAAAGAAGCTCTCCAATCAAAGAATACGCATACTGCGAATAAAATAAATGGAGCAATCATCGCATAGAAAAATTGAGGTAGATAAGTAGAATAATAAATATCTAATTGTTCAATTCCTTCCATCGAGATTTGAGTTAAACCTGCCATATTGATTCCATCTAAGTTTTTACAACCTAAAGATAAAATTTTTGAATAGATCTTTCCTCTTAATTCTTTTTTAACTTTTCTTCCAAGTAAATCTCTTACTTCTCCACTCGCTCTTGAAGTGATGTATCTAACAACGATTGAAGAAACAATCATTATGATAGGTAAGATATAATTATTAAAATCAAAATTAGATCTATTATTTAATAATTCATTAACAATTAAAGCAATACCTCCATAAAAACAGATATTCGCGATTAATCCAATGACCATTAAAAATACAACTATAAAAATATATTTCTTATTTTTACCAAGTAGCTTAAATAAGTCTTTATCTATCATTACTATTCACCTTCTTTTTTAGATTGCTCTAGTTTTGCTTTTTCTTTTTCTTGTTTTTTAATACTCTTTTTATATTTAATCATTTGAGTAACATGAGAAATAGCAAATACAGGATTAACAAATAACATTCTAGGTCCAGAATATTTCATTACTTCTTTAATCTTTACCTTCATATCAGGTTTGTAGCAATGAATCTTACAAAATGAACAGAATCCTTTATTCTTTTTAAATGGGCATTTAGATAATCTAAATAAAGCATATTCATTTAATTCTTGGCATTCAGGACAAAATGTTTTACCTTTTGTTTTATGTTTACCATGACAATATATTTGTATCATCTTTGGAATATATTTATTTTCTTGATTCCAATGTTTATATTCTTTACCAGTAAATTCTACTTTTTCTTCTTTTTTATTTTCTTCCATAAGTTTGTCCTTTCTAACTTAGAAGTTAACCTTGACTAATTATAGTTAAAATACCCATTTTTATCAATTAAATAAAAAAGAAATCGAAACTAATCGATTTCTTTTACGTATCTTTTAAAGACCTTTTTTACTAAAGAATCATATTCTTGATATGCTGGATAAGATTTTAAATCACTTAATAATTTTCTTATCTCATTGTAATACCAATAATGCATTAAAGGATTTTTTTGATTAAATTGATCAAAGAAATTATCTCCTTTATAAGAAGAAATATCATTCGCGATAGATCTAATATTTGATAATTTATCACCTAAAATAATAATCTTTTCATTAATATCTTTTGATTTTTCAATTAAATCTAAAGTATCTTTCTTTCTTAAATACCATGATTCTTCTTTAGGCATATTTTCTCTTTTGTCTTCTGTATCAGAAGAAACTAACTTCGCGACATATTCACCAAATTCTTCTTTTAATGTATCAAAGCTTACATTCGCATCTTCAACTACATCATGTAATATACCCGCGGCTATAACATTTTGATCATCACTCATTGAAGCAACAATACATCCAACTTCTAACGAATGTAAAATTGTTGGTGTTGCGCGCACTTTTCTAACTTGATTTTCAAATGCATTAGTTGCAAAAATAATTGCTTTATCTACTAGATTCATTTACATCACCTTCTAATACTTTTCTCGCTAAAGAATTATTTACTTCCATATTGGTATTTTGTTTTAAAATAAAACTTGCGTATTCTTTAGCTTTTACTAAATCATTTCTGACTAAATAATATGATAATAAAGTTGAAGCATTATTTACATTAATAAATACTTTTTTTGTATTTATTGGATAAATTTTTTCAATATTATCTAATTTATATTCAGGGTTATTATATATATCGACTAAATTACTAGATTTTTGGATAACACCATTAACACTTGAATATGTTTTTATTGCTTCTCTTGCTTCATCATATCGTTCATTATTAATATAATAACAAACTTCAACTAATTGATAAAACATTGCATATTTTTTAACAGTAGGCTTTTTTAAAGTAACAAATAATTCATTTGCCTTAGATAAATCATAATTGAAATAGCTATTAACAATCATTATATTTAAATAATTATATGTTTCATCTTTAACTATATCACTTTTTAATTTTTCTAATTCATCTATATATTTTTTAACATCACCTGAATAATTTCTTTCTTTCTGAATTTTATGTAAAGGGCTTAATAAATTTGTCAAAACAATAATCAATATTCCACATAAAATAGTATATACAATTGCAAGGATAGAATATAAGCGATCTTTGGTATTAAAAGTTAAAATTAAAAATGGTACAATTCCTAAAAATAGAAAAAATGTTGCAATATAAATCGCGAATTGTTTTTTAGTAAACATACCTTCTGGAAGTTTATGTATTTTCTTTTTCATATAAACACCTCCAATATATTAAAATTATACTATTTATAGTTATTTAATAAAAGTAAAACACTAAAAAAGGCTATCCGAAGATAGCCTTAAGATTAAGCCTTAGTCCAAGTATCAATGAAATTTAATGAGATTGATTTTGTTGTCGCATCAAATGTCCATCTTGTCTTAGTATCTAAATCAATATTATGAGAATAGAATGATTCAGTTTGTAAATCACTAATATTTTCAATAACATTAACGCCATAGTTAGAATTTGCTTCTTCAAATGGAGCATAGCAATTTTCAACAATAGATAATGTTGTAACACTTGAATATCTACCGACAATATTAGAGCAATTCTTTTGTGATCCAGTGACTAATTCTAAGTTAGAACCATAATATAATTCACCTGTGAATGCACAATATAGAATGTTCATAGTACCTGCGGAATTTTGATGAGCGCCGATGATACCTCCAACATATGTTGAACCTTTAACAGTAGCTTTTGAATAAACATGAGTGATATTTAATGTTTCATTTACTCTATCACCGAATCTACCAACTACAGAACCTGCATAGTTGCTTGAACCTGCAGAAATAGTTGCATCGACATAAATGTTAGAAATATTTGTTGTACCATATGAGCCAGATGTTGCTTGAATCATACCAACAATACCGCCGACATCAGCAGTTCCACCAATTACTTTATCAGCATCATTGATTAATGATACTTGATCAATATTAACTTCATAACCGTTCTTTTCAACGATTTGAGCAACTAATGCACCATTTCTACCAGAACCACCAGTAGCAACAACATTTCTTAATTGAATGTTATAGAAATCGCCTCTTTCAGCTTGAGCGACAATACCTGCTCTTTGTACATTAGAAGCATTTGTAAATGTCATATTTTCAAATACTACATTTTCAATTGTACCACCAGACATCTTGTTGAATAATGAAGCACCATTTTTAGCGGAAGCTACATTACCATTATAAATCTTATGTCCTTTACCATTTAATAAACCTTTTAATGTATAGTCATTACCAGTCCATGTAGTTGATGATAAATCAATATCTGCATCTAAAGTATAAATCTTTGTTGAATCATTACTTGAAGCAAATGATTTAAATTGTTCTGCAGTTGAAATAGAAACTGTTGTAATTTCTTTTTCATAAACTTGGCTAGTAACTTTTCCATTAGCGTTAGTTAATACATAATAAATATGATATCCTTCATTGTTATCATTTTCGAATGTACATGCAATAGAATCATCTTTGAATGAATAACCTTGACCATGTTCTTTAACATAATCTGCAGTTATATCAGCGATTGCATCTTTTGAAGATAATGCATAAATTGAACCTGTAACGTTAGTTAAGTTACCTTCAATTTGGTAGCCTGTTTTATTAACAATAATACTTGCAGTACTTACGCCTGTTTGATCTTTTTCAAAATCAACATTAGCGCTCTTACTTGCTACATAAACATAGAATGTTAATGAAGAAGATTTAGAATTTAATGTTACAGTTTTTGTAATCTTATAAACACCAGCTTTTGATGTTGTAAATCCTGCGATTTCGTGATATGTTGCGTTTTTATCACTTGCATATTCTACTTTTGTTTTTAAAGTATATGCAGATGCATCTAATAATTTACCATTGTAATCAGAGCCATCTTCGACTTGTACTTCTGGTAAAGTATATGCTTGATATTGATCAACAATAATACGTGATTTTTCTAATCCGTTAACAGTGATTGCACCAATTTCTGGAGCAGCAGCTTTTACATGAACAACAAATGTTTGTGTAATTGTTTCTCCATAATAGACTAATGTTGCAGTTAAAGTAACATCAGTATCAGTACTTGGTCTATTAACAATCGCTCTTACTGCTTCTGAATTTGATCTAGAATCATTATATGTATAACCAATTTTGATAATAGATGAATCTGAAGAACTCCAAGCAACGTTACAACCCATAATCTTTGTTAATAGATTGAAATCTTGATAGACAGCTTCTTCATCAGTATTTAAATATAATGCATTTCTTGCTGCCATTAATAAGTAGTCTTTTGCATCTTTAGCGCCAGTTACACTTACATATGGATGTGTATAATCATCATATGAAGCACCAGTTAATGAAGCACCAATTTTATGTTCTTCACCAAATAATTTAGTTTGGTCTTTGATTTTTAAGATGCTACCCATATTAATTGAGCCATCTACATTTCTATATGTTTCATCAACAGTTGTATTGTTTTTACCTGTTAAATTATAAGAATATGTCTTATTACCTGAAGCATCACTTTCCCAAGTAATAGGTAAAGCTTCAAATACATCACTTGCGACTACTGATGTAGCTTTGCTACCCTTCTTAGTAGATACATAAGAAGATGCATCTTGATAAGAATCAAATTTATAAGCATTACCTGCAGCGTCATCAAAGAAACAATATTCAGCAGAACCTCTATAAGCATCCGCTGCTAAAGAAGAACCATCGTTTTTAACTGATAATACATTCTTGAAGTTGTTATAGCTATTTTCTGTTCTAGCCATATCAATATTTGAAGATTTATCATCTCCACTTAATGTACCTAAAACAACATTACCGAAGTTTGTGCTAGTAGGATCATCATCAATAACTGCGGCGTTGTTATAAGCAGTTACATTTTCAATTGATAAGACACCTGGGTTTGAGTTATCACCAACACCATGTAATCTATTATTGAATGAAAGACAGTTAAACATCTTAACATCGCCTCTCATAGTAGATCCACCTAATTTAAATCCAATACCATCACCATCTCTAGTCATGTATGAATTTGTTTCTAATTCATCAAATGTATTGTTATATTTTTCGAATCTTGCATTATTTTCAGCTTTTGTATTTAATAAGTAACCATTTTCAAATGATACGCAGTTATATAATGTGATACAACCAATATCACCTGAATCAGTTTTTGCATATAAATCCCAACCATCATCAGAGTTTCTATAAGCAATACATCCATCGAATACGTTACCATATCCAACAGTTAATTTTGCAGCGAAACCATCAGCGTTTTCACCATATGTTTCATTATCATAGTTGTTATATGATGTACAATTTTGAATTAAGTTATAACTTGGCCATTCTGCAATATCTGATTGGTTAGAATTATCACGGCCTAATTGTAAACCTGAGTCACGGTTATTATAGAATTCGCAATTAGTAATAACGTTGTAGTTACCTGAAACATACATACCATTATCACCAGCGCCGCATACATCAATACCATCCCATGTAATATAATTACCTGCAATAGTAACGCCACGGTTAATTGAATTAAATGACATTTTAGAGAAGTCTAGTTTAACACTTCCTTCTCCTTTAATTGTTAATGTCTTTTCAAATGAACCAGATGCTGTGATTTTAATTCTATCATTATCACCTAATGAATAAGTACCAGCTTTAATAATAACTGTATCACCTGGTTTTAAAATATCTACTGAATTTAATAATGATACAAGTGCATAAGGTTTTTCTGCACTACCATCACCTGTTTTACTTCCGTCAGTAGCGACATAATATGTTTTTGCAGTTTCTTCACTAACTTTGTTACTATTTGTAGTAACTTGAGGTTTAGATTCTGCAGTAGCTTTTGAAACATTACCTGTTGAGAAAGAAGTAATAGTTAATGCAGATAATAATAAAATTGAACCTTGTAAAAATAATCTTTTCTTCATAAATCTATCCTCCCTTTCTATTTAGTAATTGTTGTGGCAACGCTAGCGTAATAAATATTAATTGAATTAGAACATCCAATATAATATGTGCCTGCAGTTTCTACAGTAAATGATGCCTTTGTAACAGCATTTGGTATTCCTTCACTACTTGATATTATAGATCCGTTGCTATCTTGAATATTTAAAGTTCTTGTTACATCTTTACTTGAACTTGTAATTGCATATAAATCAATTGTTGTTGGTCCTTCAACTACTAATTTTAGTTTTGAACTACCTGATAATTTTAATCTAGTTGTAACTGTTGTTGATGTTCCATTTACATCAAATGTCTTCTTATTATAATCATAAGAAACATTCGCAGTTGCTGTAGATAATACGCTATCAGTTGCAGCACCTGTTTCATCAGTCATTGCTAATGCAGTATCTTGTGCTAATGTAATTGCTGCCGCACCACTAACTGCACCTAATGAATTTGCATTGAAGACATAAGTTTTATTTACAGTTACTGTACCACTTGGTTGTGTAACACTATAAGTAACAGTTGTTGTTTTTGTAACTTTTTCTTCTAATGGATTAGTTTCTTCATAAGTTACAGTTGCAGTTTTATCATTTCCTGCAGTCTTAGTATCAATAGAAATTGTAACATCTTCTGAAGTTAATTCTTTTGTTGTACCATTCGCGTATGTTGCAACAAATTTCCATGTAGATGAAATTTTATCTTTACCTGCTTCTTGAGTAAATGTACCTTCACCTGCTTTTAAAGCAATAGATTGAACATCATTAATAACATAGATAAATGCAAAATTATCTACAGTAAATGTTTTAGTATCTCTTGTTAAAGTTGTTTTAACCCAAACTTGATAAACACCTGCTTCATTAATTGAAGTTGCATCATCTAATTTAGTACTTCCTTTATAATATGAAACTTCATATGTAGAAGCATCGAGTGCGCTTTCACTTAAAGAACCATCTTTTAATACTTCTTTAACAACTAATTTACTTGCAATAGTAGTTAAATCACAAGTTGTATTAGTTGATGATAATTCAAATTTTGCATCACCTTCTGCCACACTTACATCAATACCTAATTGACCATCGTATTCATCAACGACTTCAACGTCATATTCTCCGTATCTAATAGCTTTATCATAAGTATAAGAAATTGAAATAGTATAAGTACCTACGACATCTTTATTATATTTAGATGAGTCAATAGTTACTCCTTCTGCATCTAAAGCAAGTTTAGACCAATAATCTCCACTTACTCCTTCTTCTGAGAAGCCTACTCTTAAAATTAAACCAGTAGTTTCGAATGCTTCTCCTTTGTTAAATTTGACTTTCGCGTTACTTTTATCAACTACTAAGCCTTCTAACATTTTCTTTTTTTCTACTGTAGAAGTAGATGAACTAGAACTTTGTTTATCGCTTGAAGTTGAATCTTTTGATTCTGAAGTTTGGCTTACTGGTGAAGATGAAACACTTGAAGATTCACCACGTTTACCACACGAAACCGTAGTGACACTTAGTACGCTACCAAGTAAAGCTAAACCACATAAAACTTTTAAATTATTTTTCATATGTTTGTTATTTCCTTTCATGTTTTTAATTCTATAACTTTTTGAAAACGCTTTCAACATCTTGTATACATGTTTTGATAAAAAATTATCTAATAAAAAGACTGCCTATTACTAGACAGTCAAATAATTATAAATTTCGTAAAATTTCTTTCTTTTCTTCAGGAATATCTTTGATTTGTAAATCAGGTTTAGCAAGGAAGTAACCTTGAATATAATCAACACCTAAAGATTTAACCAATTTTAATTCTTCAATAGTTTCAACTGATTCTGCAACAACCTTAATTTTATTAACAGAACAATAAGAAATAATTGATTTAGCTAAACGTTGTTTATTCTCATCTTTATCGATATTTCTAATTAAAGAACCTTCAATTTTAACTAATGCTGGATCATAAGATAAAATCATACCTATGTTGTTATAACCAGTGCCATAATCATCAATCGCATATCTTAATCCATTGTTATTAATAAAATCAATTTTCTTTTTAATAACACTGCTTTGTCCAAAGTCTTCTTCGATTAATTCAATAACAATTTGATTTAAATGATCTTTATATTTTCTTACGTACTCCTCAGAATCATTGTCGGATAATACTTGAGAAGAAATGGAATTGATAAATAACTTTTTATCGCATTTAGAAGCAACGAATTTTTCTGTTGCGTTAAATACAGTTATCTTTTCAATATCATAAAGTCTATTATACTTTTTTGCCGCGCTTAATACATTCATAGGATTAAAGCCTTCTATAGTAGGTCTCATTAAAGCTTCATAACCTAATATTTCACCAGTATTAATATCAACAATAGGTTGGTAAGCATAATCTAATAATTGATAAGTAATTAATCTATTTAAATCATCATACATGACATTCTCATTTAAATAATTTTTAAGAATCTCATCATTGAAAGTATATATTTTATTCTTACCATCATTTTTTGCAGAATACATTGCATAATCAGCACGTTTAACTAATTCTTCATAAGTAAGTCCTTCTCCCCTACGGCATATACCGACACTCAAAGAAATATAAATACGTTTAGATCTTAAATCAATATACTCATTTTTAATCTTTTCAAGTTCTTCAATAATTTCTTGTTCCTTTGCCAATGAAGAATAATCATATAAGTAAATAATAAATTCATCGCCAGAAATATGGCAAGCAATTACATTATTATAAACAACTTGAATTCTATTTAAATATTCTCCAACTTTCTTTAAATATGCATCACCTAAATCATGTCCATATTGGTCATTTAAGAATTTTAGATTATCAACATCAATCATGAATAATGAACCTGTCTTATCAACTTCAAATAAAGGTAAAATTTTATCAACGAATCCTCTTCTATTTAATAAGCCAGTTAAAACATCATAGTCTCTTTCATGTGCGATTCTTTCTTTTTCTTGATATTCTCTAGTTAAATCAATTAAAGTTGCCATTACTCCATCTTCTTGAGCGACAATTTTTAATTGTAAATAATAAGTGGAATTAATAAAGAATACTATTTCACCAGATGATTTTAATATAGATTCATCTATATTTTTATAAGTAGTAGAAATAATTTTAGTGCTAATTTTTCTAATTTTAGAAATAAAATTATAACCATTTAATTCTTCATCGTTATAAGGAAGATGTAACATATCAAAGAATTGTTTTGAAACATTAACTTTATCTTCTTTTTTAGAATATTCAAAGAATGAAATAGTAAAGCTTGAATCTTCCATTAAACGATTAAGTTTATTATTTAATGAAGCATTACGAGAAGAAATATTATTAATTTGAGTTAATAAATTATCAACCTCTAAAATATTTGTCTTAGGTAAATTTAAAATATTTAATTCATTTAAATTAGAAGATACTCGAACAATTGGTTTAGAAATTAAATAAGCAACTAGTAAATAAATAAAAACAATAATTAAGAAAGAAATACCATAGATTAGAACAATTTCATTGCTTGTAGTAAATGAAATATCAAATAGATAATCTCTTTCAACTATACCTATTACATACCAAGTTTCATCTGCGATATTTTCTCCATTGTACAAATCAATTTTTTCTTCATAATAGTATGTCTTTTTTCCTTCGTTAATGAATAACTTTAAATCAGCATAACTAGAATCTGTTAAAGTTACATCTTTTAAATCAGGTAAAGAATAATCTACATAAGCGCTAAAACCATCTTTATATTCATCTTTTGATTTTCTAATAAACGCATAATTAATTTGTTCATTAGTGCTTAATTTAGTTAAAGAATTCTTTAAATAAGCTTCAGTAATTCCAACACCGAATACACCTAAACATTTTCCATCGAGATAGAAAGGAACTGAATAAGTTAATACTTTATTTCTTAAGATTCTTGTTGAAGAAGACCAATATCCTTGTAATGGAGCATTATTATCATTTTGATTATTTTTAATATATGTAATCGCGTTATCAAAGAATTCATGGTTTTTAATTTGACTATATTTATTACTTTCAATTTCTCTATCAATGCCATAACCTAACTTATTGTAATAAAACCAAACATCATAAGGTGCGTATAATACTTCAATTTCATTATTAGATGCTTGACCAGGTTTAGTTGTTCTTAAATAAGTTAAAAGTTTTTCATCTTCATTGTCGGAAAATTCATTATTTAAAATAAAATAAGCATCGTTGACATGGTTATTTTGAATAAGTTCAGGAATTAAATCACTAATTGTATACAAATACTTTTTTGATTCATCTTTATTGGTAGTAATATCTTCAACATTTTTTGAATTATTTGATAAATAATCTTTAGTTTCTTTTTGTAAAGAAGAATAAAATAAATCAACATTGCTCCAAGAAGAAGTAACTAATGTTTCAAGATAACTCTTTCTAACATTTACGCTTTCTTCGAATGAATTAATTTGAGAAACATTAATGGTATTTCTAATCACGCTAAAATATAGTAATGCTGTAACAACAATACTTTGAACTAATGTAACTAGAATAATTGGTGTAACTATTCTAGCGTTAATACTTTTTCCATATTTTTTTAAGCGTGAGATCATACCTTATTACCTATTTACTTAAAGAAGCAAACCATTCATCAAATTTAGCTTCCGAAGTATATTCTTTAATTGCTTCGTCATAAGATGCAGATTCTAAAACTTTTTCTCTTGCATTTTTAGAATATGTATCTAAACTATATTTTAATTTATTACGTAATGAATTGCCACCTTCTCCAACAACATTAGAATACATAGTTGCATTTGAAATAGTATCTTTTGCTACTTCAAAACTTTGTTTGAAATTGGTATTAGTTTGAGAAGAAATAAATTCATCTGTAAATCCATCTTGTGTCGCAGGGAAATAACCACTTGTTCCACAGAAAGATTCAATATTATTTTTTTTTGATAACCATTTTAAGAAAACTGCAGCCGCGGATTCTTGGTCCTTATTTGATTTAGTGATACAGAATCCTGCCCCTTGGCTAACTGCGACATTTTCTCCTCCATTAAAAATAGGAGCTTTAACTACTTTACAAGAAATATCATATGATTGATCATCTGATACAACTACTTTAGATGGGAAGTATCCACCTGAAGAAGTAGATCCAACATAAGCAAGAATTTTTCCTGTCTTAATATCTCCACTTCTAAAGGAGCTTTCTGAATAGAAATATCCTTTTACATATGGGACATAATATGCATCCCATAACTTTTTAAATACTGTTTTGTCATAATTAATACCATAAGTATTATTTTCATCATATCTTAAAACATCAATACCTAATTGTTTTGCACCGATGACAAAATAATTATCGAGTGAATCTCTACCAAAGAATGCTTTATTAGTCTTTTTATAATATTTTTCTGAAGCGCTAAT
The DNA here is from genome assembly GCA_963623095.1 of bacterium. Taxonomy (GTDB): domain Bacteria; phylum Bacillota_I; class Bacilli_A; order RFN20; family CAG-449; genus UBA3210. Next base: position 19,533 of record CAVFKD010000009.1, read on the forward strand.
TACTCCTTCGATAGTTGTTAAATCAGAATAAGAGATTTTACTTTCTGGATATGCTTCATTAAATTTATCTAAATCAGTTTGATTGATATATAAAGCTTCTGTTGATTTAGAAACAGGAAGAATCTTATAATCATCACTTCCAGGAAGTTTACCTTCATTTAAAAAGCCTTGATTATAATTCGCTAATTCTTCGGTTGTAAAATAATCATTTAAAGAAGCGACTTTTCCTAATTTATCTAATTCATAAGCAGTGTCAGAATAAGCTAAAAATAAATCTGGCATTGGATCTGAACCAAGTTTGTTATTCGCAGATTCAACTAAAGCTTCTAATAAATCATTAACTTGTTTACCTTGTGATTGGCTAGAAACAGAGATTTTAAGTTCTTTACCACGAGTTTCATTAAATTCATTAACAATTTCTTGGAATGAAGATTCAGTAGTTCCGTTATAGTAAGTCCAGACTTGTAAGCTAATGCTTTTATCATTGCTATAAGTACTAGTAGGATTATTATTACCGCATGCACATACACTTAATAATGATAAAAAGCTTAATGCTAAATTTATTTTTTTGTTTTTCATAAAAATCACCTTCTATAACCATTATATTACTTTTTATTCACTAAAATAAATATATAAATTATATTTACCAAACTTTAGAAGCAATTGATTTAACTAATTTAAGCTTATTCCATTGTTCTTCTTCAGTTAATTTATTACCGATTTCACAACTTGCAAATCCGCATTGAGGTGATAAACATAAATATTCTAATGGATGATAGAAGCTAGCTTCTTTAATTCTTTTAATAACTAATTCTTCATCTTCTAATTTAGGAGATTTAGTTGTAATTAATCCTAAAACGACATATTTATTTTTAGGAATATATTTTAAAGCTTCAAATCCTCCGCTTCTTGCATCATCGTATTCTAAATAAAATGCATCGACATTTTCTTTATTAAAAACATATGGAGCCACTTTATCATAAGGACCGCTAGAAGCATAAGTGGAATGGAAATTACCACGACATATATGAGTATTAATAAATAAATCTTTTGGTTTAGAATCAATGACTTTATTATTAACATCAACAAATAGTTGTTTAATTTTTTCTAATCCTTCTTTATCTGTATCAAATACTTTTAATGCAGTTTCATCTAATAAAAGTCCCCATGAACAATCATCAAATTGTAAGTTACGGCATCCTGCTTGATACACATCTAAAATAAATGACTTATAGCAAGAAATTAAATCAGAAATAACTTCTTCATCACTATGATAGAATTTCATTGTATTTGTTCTAGCAAAAGGCATAATTAATTGTTCTAAAAATTGTGCAGGTGAAGGAATAGTAAGTTTTGCGATATGTTCTTCATCTTCAAATTGTTTTAAGAATTTAAAATGTTCGATAAAAGGATGATGGCCTTCATAACTTAATTTAGAAACTAAATAAGTATCATCAATCATCGCATTTTCATCGTGGAAAGGTAAACCAAAATTAGTTTTAGAATGGCCAATTCCTTTAAATCCCCACATGAAATCTAAATGCCATGCTTGTCTTCTAAATTCTCCATCAGTAATGCAATGGAATCCTAATTCTTTTTGTTTAGAAACTAACTTAGTAATTTCTTCATTTTCAATTTGAGTAAGTTCTTCAAAACTTATTTCTTTATTTTCATATTTTGATCTTGCTTCTTTAAGTCTTTGAGGTCTTAAAAAAGATCCAACATAATCATATCTAAATGGTGTTCTCATCTTATTTCTCCAATACTTCTAAATATTTTTTCGCGTGATATTTTGCCATATCTAAATTTAAATCTAAATAGTTACCGCATTCAATAGGACTTTGTCCTGGAATTTTACCTTCAAAAGAAATAATAAATTTCATACATTCAATTACTTCTTTTTTAGTTTCTTCTAAATCCTCTTTGCCTTTTAAAATCAAGTAAAATCCAGTTCGACATCCCATAGGTCCAAAATACATTGTTTTATCTTTATAATTATTTCTAAAGAATGTTGCGCCTAAATGTTCAATGGTATGAAGTGGCGCAGTATTTAACACTGGTTCAAAATTAGGTCTAGTAAAACGTAAATCATAAGTTGTAAAAGTAAAATTATCCATTGTATCAACTCTTGAAACATATATACCAGGAAGTAACGTTAAATGATTTACTTCAAAACTTTTAATCTTTTCCATATAAATTATTCTCCTTCTTTTTTATAAACGTAATTATAATATTCAAATTGTTTGTACTTAGAAGATATTTCTTTCATTTGTTTTAAGCATTCTTCATGCAAATATTCTTTGTTTTCTTTAACACTTTTATTTTCATCAGGATAAATAGGTTCACCAACAACTAATTTAATCCTTGGTTTTAAAAACTTAAATAATCTTTTTTGCATGATTGAAACAATAGGAACAACCGGTGCATTAGTCTTACTTGGATAATGAAATGATCCGCTAGGAAAATCTCTAATTTTAGTATAATAAGGCCAAATATGAGCTTCAGGGAAAATTAATATTGCTTGTTTTTTCTTAATATAATAATCAAAGCAATTCATCATATTTGCTTGTGTTTTTAAAGAATCACCTAAAGGAATAAATCCTAATGGTTTTACTAAGTGTTTAATAACAGGTAAAGATAAAGAATCTGAAAATCCTAAAATATTTACTCTTTTATTCCAAATTAAAAAAGAATTAATCATTATCGCATCCATATTGGATACGTGGTTAGAATAAATAAAATATCCTTTGTCTTTCAACTTTTTTAAATTCTTTTTATTTTTAAAAGTTGTCCCTCTTAATACACATACTAAAGAAAGAATTGGATGAGCGATTAAATTATATAAAATAAAAGAAATAACTTTTTCATAAGGCTTCTTTCTTATAAATTCATAATTTTCATCTAACTTAATTCTTTTTGCCCCTTTTGTGGTTTGTAAGTCAACATTTAAATCATCTGAATAATAAATTGTTTTATTCTTTTTCATTTTGACTCCTTAAAGCTTGAGAATCGACAATCTTTCCTTCATGATCAATTTTATCCCAAGTCTTTCTTTTATTTTTATGAAATAAGCCATCTAAGAACGCTAATACGAAATCAGACATAAAAAACATATAAGTTAATGTGCTAATAACAATACGGTACCATTTAAATTTAAGTCTCTTATTATCGATTGCGAATACTAATATAGCAACTAAAATAAAAGTTAAATATAAATATGCAAAAGCAATTAATGCACTAATTAATGTTAATCGAGGAATTTGATTTTGCCAGAAAGCTTCTTGATAGGTTGGAGTATTTAAAAATACCATTGATGCAATAAATAATCCTAAACCAATTAAAAAAGCAATAATTTCAACTATGCATAAACTTGCAAAAGGAAATAAAGAAAAATTATATTCCCATAAAGATAATCTTTTTGCATGTTTATTTAAGCATCCATAATCTAATTCTTTTTTCTTAAATTTATTTCGATCTTCAAAAAATCCCCAAGTCCATCTAATATGTTGTTTATGAACAACTGACATTTTAGGTGATTGTTCATCGTAATATATCGCGTAAGGATAATAAAGCATTGAGATATTGTGATAATAACAATATGTTGTCAATTCAACATCTTCTGTCATGCCATTAAATATCCATCCACCTTCTTTATCAATAATATCAAAATCAACATAATATCCAGTACCTGATAAAGTAGCTTTTTTAAATAAATGGCTTCTACCATTACTAGTAAAATTATTAATAAATGAGAAAAGTAATGCGCTATCGGAGCTTACCCAGTTAACACTTGCGTTAGTGAAATTTCTATATCCTGTTACTACTTGATAGCCTTTATTTTTACAATCATTCATCAATGAAATATAATTAGATTCCATAATATTATCTGCATCAAAAATCATAAATGCATCAAAAGACATATTATTTTCTTTTATGTATGTATATGCTTCATTTAAAGCATAACCTTTAGTTCTTTTATTGATCAAATCTTTTCTAATAACAACATGAAAATTAGATGGATATTTATTCACTATTTCAAATGTTGGATCATCTTTAGATTCAATAATAACAAACACATCATATTTATCTTTTGGATAATCTTGATTTACTAAAGCATCCAAGCAATTTTTAATAACCTTATGTTCATTTCTCGCAGGAATTAAAACCGCATATTTATAATCTATATTCCCTTTTTCAAACTTCTTATGCTTTTTAAAAGCCAAGATAAAATAAGGAATATAATACCAAGCCATAATTAAAAAAAGTACTATTATTCCTATAAGAACAATATTTAAATAATTAACAAATTTTTGAAATAACTCTACTAGTTTTGTTTCATCAGTCAAAAAATAAATTTCCATACATTTGCATTATACCAAAAATTGATACTAAAAAAAAGACTGTTATCTAACCTATTGAAATTTTAGGTTAGAAACAGTCATATAATTATTAAATTATATTTCTTTCTTTTTATTTAAAAATAATCCGACACATATAAACACAAATGAATAGATTATTCCCATAATAATACACGTTAAAATATTTTGATTGGTAACACTAGTTTGTTGAAGAGAACTTAGCAAAGATTCAATCCAATAAGAACTTAATTTAAAATTTTCTAATTTTAAGAATGCATCTATCATCGTTAATGCCATATTTATAAATAATGGTCCGACGATATTAAAAGCAATACTTGAGCCAGTTTTTCCCACTTTAGATGAGATAGCAAAGAATATTGAATGGTATGCAATAATAAGTAATATTTGTCCGATTATAACTAATAATAAATTAGGAATAGATGTTGTTTCATTAGGATAATTTGATTGGCCAAAAAAATAAGCAGCTATCATACTTACAAGAGTAAAAATTAAAATCGCGAATAATGAAACAATATATTTAGAAATAAAAACATTAGTTCTAGAATATCCTCTTGCGTAAATATTTTTTATTGTACCAGAGGAATCATCTTCACAAACAAATAACGCTGTAAATATCGCGGCGATTAATGTAATACTAGATGAGCCAATCGCACTTTGAAGTAAATTATATTTAGAAGGTGAAGCTATTTCTCCATTAGAATTTTCTACAATTACTTTAGTAGTTAATCCACTTAATAATACTAAACAAACGCATATTGCCATACAAATAAAGAAGCTTTTTGCTTTAAATAATTTTCTAAATTCAAATTTAATTAACTTGCCCATTATTTTCCAATCCTTTCTATAAAGTAAGTTTCAAAACTATCGTTACTAGAAGTTAATTCACTTACTTTAATTCCATTATTAACCAACAATTCATTAATTTCTGATGCTTTATCAAAATTTGAATATAGTGTTAAGTTATTGCCAGATATTTGATAGTCTTCAAGATAACCATTGTTTTTTAAAATTGATTTAGCTTTTTTTACATCTGATACACATATTTTTAAATTTTGCTTACATTTTTTCATTAATTCTTCCGAGGATATTTCTTCAACTAAATTCCCATCATTAATAATTCCGTATTTAGTTGTAATTTTACCTAGTTCATCAAGTAAATGAGATGATATTAAAAAAGTAACTCCTCTTTCTTTATTTAATTTTAAAATAGTATCTCTAACTTCTTTAATACCACTTGGATCTAAACCATTAATAGGTTCATCTAAAATTAATAATTCAGGATTACCTAAAAGGGAAATGGCAATACCTAATCTTTGTTTCATACCCAAAGAAAAATTACCTGCTTTTCTTGAGCCAGTATTACCTAATCCTACAATTTTTAATATTTCATTAATTTCTTTATCATTACCGCCGTATAAAATAGAAAATCTTTTCATATTTTCATAAGCGCTACAATTTTTATATAATCCAGGTGCTTCAATTAATGATCCAATTTTTCTTCTTTGAGTGTTTAAATCACTACTTCCAAATAATTTTATTTCACCTTCACTAGGATTAGATAAACCTAGTAACATTTTCATTGTAGTAGTTTTACCTGCACCATTTTTGCCAATAAAACCATATATATCGCCTTTTTTTATATGCATATTAACTTTATTTACTGCGACTTTATTAGGAAATTTTTTTGTTAAGTTATTAGTTTCTACTATATAATTCATATTTCTCTCCAGTTGACAAAGAACAAATGATTTCATATAATAAAGGAACATTTGTTCTTTTCTAATTTTATTTATATCATTAAACCATTTATGTGAAAAGAAAAAATATTCCTCTATTTCTAAGAGGAACAAAAGGAGGTTATTTGTTCTTTTATGAGAAAGAAAAACGTATCCGCAGAATTTATAAAAACTTGTTATTCACTTGCTTTAATTAACTTAATGAAAGAAAAAGAATACAATAATATAACTATTTCAGAAATATGCAAAGAAGCTGGATTTGGAAGAACTTCATATTATCGATATTTCACAAATAATAAAGATGAATTATTGATTTTTATCGCTAAAAACAAATATTTAGAAGAAAAAAAGAAGCATCCTGAAGAAGCAAAAGATGAAGGAAAATTTTTATTAAATCATGTCTATAAAAATAAAAAATTCTTTATTTTGTTAAAAAAGCATAATCTAAACGCTTTAATATTTGAAATATTTTATAGTATCTTTGGAAGACAAGAAAATGAAAATGAAATTCTAAGCTATGGTAAAGCCTTTTTTGCAGGTGCTTTTTTTGGCATAATATATGAATGGATTATTCAAGGATGTCAAGATACCCCAGAAATAATACAAGCTAAATTCGGTGATGGAATTAAATTCGCTGTCGAACAAAATCAAAATGAAAATAAAATAAACAATTAATTTTATGCATAAAAAAAGCCTGATAACAAGTATCAGACTTAAAGTTCAATAAAGTGGTGCCCCCTGCCAGAATCGAACTAGCGACGGATCCTTACCATGGATCTGTTATACCATTTAACTAAGGGGGCATTGCTTATTTATGATAAAGATAAATAAGCATTATGTCAATTATTTTTTAATATTACTTAACTAATTCACCATAGAGATTATAATGATCACATGAATTAATTTTTACTTTAACAATTTGACCTTCTTGTAAAGGTTCATCACTAGTAAAAATAATCTCTCCATCAATATCATCTGGTGCATTCCAATGGCTTCTTAATGAATATGTATTTGATTCATAATCATAATATAAGACAATACCTGTATGGATTGTATTAAGTTGTTTTTTATTTTGCATTAATGAAATATGTTTTTGAATACGCATAATTTCATTGTAACGAGCGATTTTAACTTCTTCATCGATTTGATTATCAAAATCATATGATTTAGTTCCATCTTCTCTAGAATAAGTAAATGCTCCTAAATGATCAAATTTCATCACCTTAACAAAGTCCACTAATTCATTGAAGTCTTCATCTGTTTCTCCAGGGAAACCAACAATTAATGTAGTTCTTAAAATAGCATTAGGTACTTTAGTTTTAATTTTATTAAATAAGTTAGTAAGAAGTTCTTTATCTCCTCTTCTATTCATTGCTTTTAATACTTTTGTAGAGCTATGTTGAATAGGTATATCAAAATAAGGAGTTAAACGTGGTTCTTTACCCATTAATTCAATTAATTCATCAGTTATTTCATCTGGATATAAATATAATAAACGGATATATTTAAATTCTTTAATCTTTAATAATTCTTTTAATAATGTAACAATATCATATTCACCAATATCAGAACCATAACGAGTAGTATCTTGTGAAATAACAATTAATTCTTCTACTCCTTGGTCTTTAATCATATTTGCTTGTGAAATTAAATCTTGTAATGGTACACTTCTAAATTTACCTCTGATTAAAGGAATCGCGCAATAAGTGCAGCAATTGTTACATCCTTCAGAAATTTTTAAATAAGCGCTATAAGAAGCAGTGGATAAAACTCTTTTAGATAAATCTAAATATCCTTCTAATGCTTTCTTATTTAATAAATTACCGATTAATTCTGCAATCTTATCATATTCATCAATACCGATGAATAAATCTACTTCAGGTAATTCTTTTTCTAATTCTTCTTTATAACGTTTTACTAAACATCCTGTAACAATCAATGTTTTATTGAGTTTTCCCATTTCAATAATTTTATTAATTGATTCTTGTTTTGATGCATTAATAAAGCCACATGTATTAACGATAATAACATCCGCTTCATTAACATCTAATGTAATTTCAAACTTATTTCTTCTCATCAATGATAAAATCATTTCTGAATCAACTAAGTTTTTGCTACATCCAAGTGATACTAAACTTACTTTCATAACTCTCCTTATATAATCTTTAATTCTTCCATAATCTCTTTTGCTTTAATCGCAATTGGAAGTTCTCTTTCTTTTACTAATTTTGCAATACCTTCATTACTTAATTCTTGGTATTTTTTAATTACTTCATCAATATCTAAATGTAAGATATCTTGAATATATCCATCACCTTTTGATTCGTGATGAATATGTGTTTTAGAAATTGTCTTTACTAAATAGTAATGATTTATATTATGTCTTTTTAAAAGATTGTAATAATCATCTACTATCCCAATTTTAGTAATAATTTCACATTTGTAACCTATTTCTTCATCAAGCTCTCTTAACACTCCCATTTCAGGAGTTTCACCTTCATCTACTCCTCCGCCGGAAGTTTCAATGTAGTCTCTTAATCCAAAGAAATCTTGACCATATATTTTTAAAATAATTACTTTATTATTTGAATCAAGAACAATCGCTCTAGCGATAGTTCTATCATGAGTAATTTCTTCTAAAGGATATTGGTCATCAACTAAATTAATCTTTATTTGGTTCATAGTTATATACCATTTTTTCTTTACCCTTATAGAAGATTTTATCAATGATACCTCCACCTAAGCATAAAGTTCCATCATAGAATACTGCCGCTTGACCTGGAGTAACTGCTTTATAAGGTTCATCATATGTTAATTTAATGGTGTCTTCATCAATAAATTCTAAAATGCAACCTTGATCTTGTTGTCTATATCTAAATTTAACACCTACATGCATTTTGCCAGTAGGCTTTTGTTTAGGTGTCCAGTTAACCATTTTAATAATCGCTACATCAGAATTTAAATATTCATTTTCATCCCCTTGAGCGACATATAAAATATTCTTTTGAACGTTTTTACCAACTACAAACCAAGATTTAGGATCAATACCTTTGATTCCTCCAATACCTAGTCCTCTTCTTTGACCTAAAGTGTAATATAAAACTCCATCATGATGGCCAACAATACTATTAGAAACAATATCAACAATATTTCCTTTTTTAGAAGGTAAATAATTGTTTAAGAATTGTTTAAAGTTTCTTTCACCAATAAAACATACGCCAGTAGAATCTTTCTTAGTTGCAACTTCTAAACCTAATTCAGAAGCTATCTTTCTTACTTCAGTTTTATCGATATCACTTAAAGGGAATAAACATTTAGATAATTGATATTCATTAACTTGTGATAAGAAATAAGTTTGGTCTTTATTTTGATCAAAGCATTTATGCATTTCTACTCTGCCATCTTCTAAATCAACCCTTTTTGCATAGTGACCAGTTGCGATAAAATCAAATCCTTCTTTCAAAGCGAAATCTAAGAATTTATCAAACTTAATATATTTATTACAGAAAATATCAGGGTTTGGAGTTCTTCCTAATTTATATTCATCTAAGAAATATTTAAAGACGTTATCCCAATATTCTTTAACAAAGTCAATACGATATAATTTAATACCTAATTTATCTGCGACTTTTAATGCATCTTCATAATCTTTTTCTTGAGGACATTGTGAATCATTTAAAGTTGGGTTACCTAAAAAATCACCATTCGCGATGGCATCCCAGTTTCTCATAAATCCTCCGGAAACTTCATAACCTTGTTTTATTAATAAATAAGCTGCAACCGCGGAATCAACTCCACCTGATAAGCCTACCATAACTTTCTTTTTTTCCATACTATAAATCCTCGCTATCAATGATGAGAGTAAATGGCCCATCATTTAATAAATTAACTTTCATATCCGCACCAAAGACACCTTGTTTACAATCAATATTTAAACTTCTTATATATGACAAAGTGTAATCATATAAACTAGAAGCTTCTTGATGACCTAAAGCATTAACAAAGCTAGGTCTTCTTCCTTTTTTAACATCCGCGTATAAAGTAAATTGAGAAACACATAATATTTCTCTTTTAGCATCTAAGAATGCCAAATTTGTTTTGCCATTTTCATCCATGAATATTCTTAATGAAATAATCTTATCAATTACTTTTCTAACAATTTCTTCATTATCACCTTGAGTAAACCCAACTAGCAATAAAAATCCTTCATTAATCGAAGAATAAAGTTTGTTATCAATAGTAACTGAAGCATTTTGAACAACTTGTAAAACTACGCGCATATAAAAAATCTCCCTTTAATATTATAATTATAAATTATAATCAATAAAGAAGATTTTATTTATTTTCTATTTTAATTCTTAATTTTCTTCCTTCAAGACCTTTAAAATACGATCAATATCAGTGAAAAATAAATTTAATTCTTATTTTTTATATGATGTAACCAATTGAGATACTAAATATATTTTAGATTGAATAAAAAAGAGCCAATGTTGAAGGCTCATACATTTACAACTAGGATAATTTATATTCCGCGCCACTTAGAAGCGGTTAACATTTAAAGGTATCTCTCGATACATATTTAAAATACCCAAAACTCGTATTACTGTCAATTTAATATTTTATTTAAAACATAGCCAATATCTTCATGGAACACATATGTTGCGTTAGAATCTGCAGGTGTAGGTTCTTTATTTATAATAACTAAAGTATCACCATTAAAATATTGAATAAAACTTGCCGCAGGATAAACGACTAAAGAAGTTCCTCCAACTATTAATACATCTGCATTTGATATAGCTTTTATCGCTGAATAAATCGCGTTATCATCTAATGCTTCTTCGTATAAAACAACATCAGGTTTTATTACTCCACCACAAGAGCAAGTTGGAATATCACCTTTAGATAAAATATCATCTAAAGAATAAAATTTATGGCATTTTTCACAATAATTTCTTTTAACCGAGCCATGAAGTTCTATAACATTTTTAGAACCAGCTTCTTGATGTAATCCATCAATATTTTGAGTGATAATCACTAAATCGTGTTCTTTTTCATAATTAGCTAAAGTGTTATGTGCCAAATTAGGTTTTGCATCTTTATTAATCATGATATTTTTATAAAAATCATAAAACTTATCGGTATGAGAATAATAATAACTTCTTGAAAGCATTACTTCATATGGTTCACCATAAACAGATTTAACATGATATAAACCATCTTTCGATCTAAAATCTTTTATACCAGAGGCGGTAGATACACCCGCGCCACCAAAGAAAACTACTTTCTTTGCTTTCTTTATAACATTGTTTAATTCTTGATATTTATCCATATTATTCAACTATTTCATGAATGATAGGAGCGACTTTGATAGGATCTTTTGAAAGTTTAAATGCCATTTCCGCTTCTAGCATAACATCATCAAATTTATCAATGTTGGTATGAAGAGTACATAAAGTTTCACCAACTTCAACCTTATCGCCAACTTTCTTATTTAAGATAATGCCGCTTGCAAAGTCAATTACATCTTCCTTAGTTGCTCTTCCTGCGCCTAATTTCATCGCAGAAACACCAATTTCAAGTGCGTTAATTTCATTGACATAACCACATCTAGTTGATTTTAATTCAACGATATGTTTTGCTTTTTCAAATTTTTCTGGATGATAAATATAAGATTTATCGCCACCTTGTGCTTCAACTAAAGCTGCAAGTTTATCCAATGCTTCTTTTGATTCAATTTTTTGTTTTAATAAAGCAACACCTTCTTCTTTAGATTTTGTTTTACCTGCTTGTAAAAGCATAATTGCCCCAGCATTAACACATAATTCAACTAAGTCGGATGGACCATGTCCATTTAAAGTATTAATTGCTTCAATAACTTCTAAAGAATTACCAATAGCTTTACCTAAAGGTTGGCTCATATCAGTTAAAATCGCTCTAGTGTCACGGTGTAATTCATCACCGATGTCAACCATAGTTCTTGCAAGTTCTCTTGCAGAATCAATATCTTTCATAAAAGCACCTGAACCAAATTTAACATCTAATAAAATAGTATCACTACCAGAAGCTAATTTTTTAGACATAATTGAAGAAGCAATTAATGGAATTGATTCAACAGTTCCTGTAACATCTCTTAAAGCATATAATTTTTTATCCGCAGGGACTAATGAACCTGTTTGGCCAACAATGGCAATACCAATATCTTGAACTTGTTTGATAAAACGATCTTTTTCAATCGCAATAGTTACTCCAGGAATTGATTCTAGTTTATCTAAAGTTCCTCCAGTATGTCCTAAACCTCTACCAGACATTTTCGCGACATTTACTCCACAAGAAGCTACTAAAGGTCCTAAAACTAATGAAGTTTTATCGCCGACTCCACCAGTTGAATGCTTATCAACTTTTTTACCTTTAATCATGCTTAAATCAATTGTTTCACCTGAATGTAACATTGCATCAGTTAAATAACCGATTTCTTTTTTATTCATTCCATTAAAACAAATAGCCATCGCTAAAGAGGATGCTTGGTAATCTGGAATACTTCCATCAGTATAGCCTTTGATAAAAAAATCAATTTCTTCTTTGCTTAAAGCTTGTTTTTCTCTTTTTTTAATAATAATATCAACCATTCTCATAAATCTTATCTCCTTTTTTAAGAACGCCTTTTTATTATACTATATTTAGTATAATTTGAAAATACGCAAAAATTTCCAAACAAGAGAAAAAGTCGCCTTTAAGCGACTTTTGTTTATTAAGCGTGTTTTCTTGTAAATTTTCTAATTAAAATTCTTATCCTTGCATATAAATCATATACAATTGAATTTTCTCTATGAGTGATGCGGCGATAGTTATAATAAGAATTAGCTTGAATAACGCATTTTTCTTTTAATAATTCTCCACCTTCTAAATCTCTTTTTGCCATTGCTTCAGTAAAAGATGATCTTATTTTTTTAATATCATTTAAAACTCCAGCTTCAGAAGCAAATTCAAAGAAATATTCTTCATACATAATATTGTCATATTTCCAAGGTTTAAAAGTTAAATTGTAATGGACTAAACTTGGTTTATAATTTTCTCCAAGTGGCATTTTATTCCAAGTAGTATCTAAATAATAAACATTATCTTTGCATAAAACATTTAAACAATCTTGATCTGGTGCAACATCAAATTTGAATTTATTTAATGTTTCAATAAATTGTTTTTCTAAATTGACTTCTCTAAATTTCTTTAAATTCATAATCATAACACCGGAATTAAAGTAATTTGTATATTCAAGTCCTAGAGCTTCTTCAACATATAAAATAAATTCTGGAACAATTGATACAGCATAATCTGGAACCGCGCCAATAAGGTTATCACCAATATCAGTATTAAATAATTTAGAAACATCATCTAATAAAACAATATCGGAATCTAAATATAAAACTTTATCATGTTGAGGTAATAAGCTTTGAGTAAAGATACGATAATAAATCGCTCTTGAGTAATAATCTCTAATTGGTAAATCTTCAACCATTGTTTGAGCTTTTAAAGCAACATCAACGTATTCAACTTTAGAAATTTCTGTATTAAATTTATTTAATGTTTCAATTGAATCATAATGTAATCCTGGATTGAAAACGTAGAATATATAATATTTATCATTTGAAGCATATTTTAAAATAGAAGTTAATGTTATAGACAAAAACTTCGCATAGTTATCATCAATTGTAAAAACTAATGGGATAATTTGTTTTTCCATACTATCTCCTTTTTTTTCGCGTACCATACGTATCGCATAATGTATTATATAGGTTTAGATATAAAAATCAAAAAATAATGTTAAATCTGAAGTCTATTGTTTATTTTTGCTTTTCTACTGACAAAAGAACGCTACTCTACTTAAAGTAGAATATGCGTATTTTAGTGCTAAATCTCCCACTTATTATAAAAAAAATCTTAGATTCAAGTCGAACCTAAGATTTTAAAATTATTTGCTTTGTTCTTTTTTCATCGCGTTACGTTTATAATGCGCGGATAAATTTCTTTTAATAATTGAATAAGAAATTCCTCCAATACCGATTAACAAAACTACTGAAAGGAAAATATAAATAGGAGTCATATCAGTATATGCTTTAACTTGGCCCCACATAATAATAACTGCATCGTTATAATCACCAAAGTCGTTCATAATCGCACATCTAGCAATTATTTCATCGCTTGGATATTGTGTTTCAAGTTGATTTTCATAACCTAAGAAAGGATAAATTACTGCACTTCTTTGTTCATCTTCAAATGATCCTTCAAATAAGTGTCCTAAATCATATCCTTCGTTTTCTTCCCATGCTTCGGAAGTAGAATTACCATCATTATCTACACTTAAAGTATTTAATTGTTCATCTTCTAAACAGTTATAAAATTTACCATTTAAAGAAACCATATCACCTTCAGAATATGTATAAGTTTCATCATATTCTTCTGATTCAAAATATTCTTCATTAGTTGGTAATATACCTTCTTCAGTATCTTTAATACACATATATAATTCATCATTATAATAAACATAATCACCTGATTCTTCTTCAGGATAATAATAGTATGTTGTGTTTTCATCAAAGCTTCCCGCGCCATAGTTACTAGATGCTAAATTGTAAACATCATCACCAACGATAAATGGAGTATAACCAATATAATCCATATTATCCGCGGCATTGGTAGGATTTGATAAGAAATCTAAGAATAAATAAGAAAGTTCTTTATTTGATCCTTTAGGAGTAACCCATCCATCATACCAAATGTTTCCTCCATCATTAGGAACTTTGTATTCTAATACCTTTCCATATTCATCTAATGCAGTTTGCATAGAATAAACCGCATCTCCGCTCCAAGCGGTATTTAATTTGATTTTACCAGTGATAATATCATTTTTACCTGAATCAACTTCAAATCCAAAGATATTATCTTTTAAGGTAATTAATTCATTTTTAACATTTTCAATTTTTGAATTATTTTCATTATTACTTGCTTCACTACCATCTAGTTTGAAATCAAAAGTATCTTGCACTAAAGCATTATATTTTTCAAATGTCTCATCGCAAGGATTATCAAGATAATCATCCATGATCTTTTTAAAGTTTTCATCTTTTGAATAATAATGCATTAATCCAACTACGAATGTATCCCTCATGGAATTTTTAATAGAAATTAAATCTTTATAATCACTATTCCATAAAACATCCCAGCTCATTACATCGTCTTTTATTTTACCTTCATTAACTGAAGGGTCATAAATAATTCCTAATGTACCCCACATGTAACCAACGGCATATTTACTTAAATCTGTTTCTTGTCCATCGACAGTTACTTTCATATTTTCAAGTTTAGATTGTAATGTGTTAGAAACATAATCGTAATAATAAGGAATATTCTTTTCTTTATCTTCTAATGGTTCAACTAAATTATTTTTAATCATCTTTTGAAGCATGTATTCAGAAGTACAAATTAAATCATATGTACCTTCTTTTTGTAATGTAAATTGGTTATACATTGTTTCGTTAGTATCATATGTATAATAATTTACTTTAACGCCATACATTTCTTCAAATTCACCAATTAAATCACGTGAATCATCTTCGCCTTGAGAAATATAATCTTCACAGTTATAAATAGTTAAAGTTTGACCTTTATATTCATCAGTTACTTCTTCCGCGTTTACTTTAGAAACTGGATTTTGATTGATAACGATACTACTTGATAATAAAGCAATAATTGAAGTAGCAATTAATAAATTCTTTTTCATAATTACTTTCTCCTTGCTTTTAAGGCTTTATTAGCCTTTTTGTTGTTATAAATAGTAATTCCAACAACGAATGCAAGAACAACTAAGAAAATAAGGGTAGTTAACGCTCTTACTTCGGCAGGAATTGGGTGTTTTGCAACAATCTTTTGAATATATGTAGAAATAGTTTCAAAAGATGGTTCTTTTAAATATTGAGTAATAACAAAGTCATCTAAAGATAATGTAATTGAAATTAAGAATCCTGATAAAATACCTGGAAGAATTTCTGGTAAGATTACTTTAAATAAACCTTGCATAGGTGTTGCACCTAAATCTAATGCAGCTTCATAAGTGTTTGGATCCATTTGAGCTAATTTAGGTTTAACATTTAAATAAACGAATGCGACTGTTAAAACAACATGTCCAATTAATAAAGTTAAGAAAGTATAACTTGTATTAATGCTTTTAAAGACAACCGCGAGAGATAATGCCATAACAATTTCAGCATTAACAACAGGAAGTTGAGTCATAGTTTCAACTGCTTTTTTGTATTTTCTAGAAGCATAGAAAGTACCAATAGCCCCAAGAGTACCTAATATAGTTGAAACAACCGCAGAAACAACCGCGATTAATAATGTATTACCAACGGCAGTCATTAATTTAGTATTTTGGAATAATTTTGAATATAATCCAAAGCTAAAGCCTGTCCAACCTAATTCATTTGATTCAGTAAATGAGAAAATCATTAAAATGATAATAGGTGCATACATTAAAAGTAAGATGAAGTACATGTAAAATTTTGCGAGTACTTTAGTAACATTCTCTTTTGATACTTTATGAGTTTTAGGATCAATAAAGAAGTTTTTAATTTTTGAAAAAGGATTAGATTTTTTATTAGAAACATTTTCTACCATATAGATCTTCTACCTCCTTCATCTTTTGAGAATTTTCTTTGAATAAATACGCTTATACCAATTAATAAAAGCATAATTAAAGCCATGAATGAACCAAAGTTCCAATCAGCTTGATTGAAATATAAGTCGATATAACTACCAAATAAGACAACGTTATATTCAGATAAAATATCAGAAATAACATAGCTTGATAATGTTGGCATAAATACCATTGTTGCCGCGGAAACAATTCCAGGCATTGTCATAGGAATAATTACCTTAAAGAATGTTTGGAATGAATTAGCACCTAAATCTTTACTTGCTTCAATTTGAGAGCGATCCATTTTTAACATTGTTGTATATAAAGGTAAAATAGTAAAAGGTAAATAGTTATAAACTAAACCAATAATTGTTGTTAAAGTTGAATTAGAACCAGTGGAAATACCCATCCAGTTTAAAACATCTCTAGTCGCAGATGTTCTAATGACAAAGTTAATCCACATTGGCATAATAAACATCATAACAATAACCGCGGATTTATTATATTTTTTATTCGCAAGAATCATCGCTAAAGGATAGCCAATGATTAAGCAAATAACAGTATTAATAATCGCGTAAGATAATGAAATTAATAAAACATTAATATTTGATGTATCAGAAAAGAATTTTGTAAAATTATCAAATGAGAATGAACCACCTTTATTGGTGAATGCATAATAAACAATAAATAATACAGGAACGACTACGAATAAAATTAAGAATAATAAATATGGAATTGATAAATATTTTCTTTTAAATTTCATACTTAGATAAATCCGCCTTTAGTTTTAATTTAATCTTGCTAGAATCAATCTTGACGCTAACAGTATCGTTTTCATTCCATGTCCATTCTGTATCAACTACAAAGTCTTCTTCATCTTCTGTTCTTACAATTAATTGGTAATGGTCACCTTTCCAAACCATTTGGATAATATTACCATTGATATTACCTTCTTCTAAGTTATCAGAAATTTCAATATCACCCATATCAACTTCTGCGATAACATCTAAATCATTTAAATCATATTTTTTAGAGCCATCTTTAGAGATTAAATATCCTTCTTCATCTAAATGTGAACCTTCTAATAAAGAAGTAACATCACAATCCCAAGTTGCTCCAGCGAATACTACTTGGTTATTCTTATTGATATAAGCATCTTCATAAACGTTAGAAACAAATTCTCTTTTCATAATTTGAATTAAGCTTGGTTCAATGCTTAAAGAGATTTCTTCTCCAACTGGATGATCAATTGTTGATTGAATTTCTACTTCATAATTACCAACCATCGCAGTGAATTGATAATGAATACCTTTAAAGATTTTATTAACAATTTTTGCATCGATTGTACCTTGTCCTTTAGGATTCATCTTAACATCTTCTGGTCTAATAACTACATCAACTTTTTCATTCTTAGGGAAATCATCGATACATTCCCAGTTTGCTCCTAAGAATCTTACTTTCTTTGTACCAATCATTGTGCCTAAATAAATATTTGATTCACCAATAAAGTCAGCGACGAAAGCATTTTTAGGTTCATTGTAGATATCCATTGGAGTGCCAATTTGTTGAATTTGGCCATCTTTCATAACAACAATAGTATCAGACATTGTTAAAGCTTCTTCTTGGTCATGAGTAACATAAATAAATGTAATACCTAATTTACGATGCATTTCTTTTAATTCGAGTTGCATTTCTTTTCTCATCTTTAAATCAAGTGCGCCTAAAGGTTCATCAAGAAGTAAGATTTCAGGTTCATTAACGATTGCTCTAGCAATTGCGACTCTTTGTTGTTGACCACCAGATAAAGTAGTAACATTACGATTTTCAAATTGTTCCAAATCAACAATCTTTAAAGCTTTAATAACTTTTGCGTCTATCTCGTCACGAGTATAGTGTCTAAATTTAGTAACTTTTTCTCCCTTTTTATTAGTTACTTCATAAGGGATTTTCTTTAATTTAATTCCAAATGCAATATTATCATATACATCTAAATGTGGAAATAATGCATATCTTTGGAAAACAGTATTTAATGGTCTTTTATATGGAGGTAATTGAGCGATATCTTCTCCATTTAATAAAATTTGACCACTTGTAGGTACTTCAAAACCACCAATCATTCTTAATGTAGTTGTTTTACCACATCCAGATGGGCCTAAGAAAGTAACAAATTCACCTTTTTTTACATAAAGGTTAAAGTTTTCAACTGCATATGAATCATCAAAAACTTTATTAACATTTTTTAATTCTAGAATAATATCATTGTTTGCCATTTTCCTTTTCTCCTTATTTATTCTTAAAATCTTTTAAAAGTTTGGAGGGCTAGATACCCAAATAACTTTTGCAATTTTATCTTTAACATTTTTAAGATTATGATTTTTTGAACTGTCAAAATAGAAAGTTTCACCTTTTTTAACCTTAATTTTTTTACTATCGATGCAAAGAAGAATTTCTCCTTCTAATACATAACCAAATTCTTGTCCTTCATGAGGATAATCAATATCGGTTTCACTATGAGGATAAATAGATACTAATATTGGTTCCATTTCATTCTTTTGAGCGTTATTAACTAACCAGGTAATTTTATATCCATCATAATCCTTTTCAATATAATCATTATTTGAAAATACGATTTGATCAGATGATTGTTCTGAGAAAAAATCACTTAAATTAGTTCCAAGTGCATTAACAATATCTACAAGAGTTGAAATGCTTGGTTCAGTTAAATCATTTTCAAGTTGAGAAATATAACCTTTAGTTAAATCAGTACGATCCGCGAGTTCTTCTTGGGTTAAATTATATAAGGTTCTTAATTCTTTAATCTTCTTACCAATTTTCATTTAATCACCTTCTTTAAAGTTTAAAGATTTTAACAAATAAGTTTAGTAATTCTAAACCTAACGATAGCATTATAATAAAGGAAAAATCTCTATGCAATAAAAATATTATATAATTTAAAGATTTTAAACAAAAAGTTTAGTAATTGTTAACTACAAGACATTAAAAAAAGTGAACCCGAAGGTTCACTTTATTTACTTCATAGAATTAATAATGATTTCTACGAGCCATTTCTGATTTGAGTTTTCTCTTCATACCTGGCTTTAAATAGAATTCGCGTTTTCTTGCTTCTTGAAGGGTTCCAGCTTTGTTAACTTGTCTCTTGAATCTGCGTAATGCGTCATCTAATGATTCGTTTTCTTTAACGACTGTTTTTGGCATTTGTTTCACCCCTTTTTTCAACCAATAACGATTATATAGGTATTAAAGTAATAATTCAACAATTATTTTTACTTTTTTTCAATTATTTTGACAGATCGATTTTTAGGTTTTTATTTCCATCTCCAAGCAATTATTTTTTAACTATCTAGAGTATTTATAATACTCTTTTTATCAAATTTAATATATAATATTGCATAGTGACAGGAGGCAATAATGAACTATATACCATTACATGTTTTTAGTGAGTATACCTTTTTATCTTCTTCATTAAAATTAGAAGATCTTTTTTCTATTGCTTCAATAAATTCTTATAAGGCTATGGGTATAAGTGACTATAATAATGTCTATGCTTATCCAAGCTTATATCATTTATTTAAAAAAAGTTCAATTACACCAATTTTTGGTATGTCATTAAAATTAGATTACCAAGATAATGATTTTTATGTTGTAGTATATATCAAAAATGAAAATGGTTATAAAAATATTTGTAAATTGGTATCTAAAAATAACACTAAGTTATCTTTAGATGAATTTTATAATTATTCCGATGGTTTAATTTTAGTTTTACCTTGTATTAGTAATCAAATAATTAAAAATAAATTTAATAACGAAGATAAAAATTTATCATCATTTATTTTTGAGATACAAAAGCATTTCTCTTCTTTTTATTTAGGTATTGAAATATATTCTTCTAACGATGTGAAAACTATTTCTAAGGTGAGATCTTTTGCTCAAACTCATTCTTATAAAACAATTTGTTTTCCACGTCATCAATACTATCAAAAGAAAGACGCAAAAGTTATTGAGATATTAAAATGCATTAAAGAAAATACTAAATTCAATGGTGATATTGATGAAATAACAGGTCCTTATTATTTCTTATCAGAAAAAGCAGTTAATAATCTTTATTTAGAAGATGAAATTAAAAATACCCATTTATTAAAAGATGAAATCAATTTTAACTTTTTAGAAAAAAGAGGTAGTTTATACGTCTATGATGTTAAAGGTGATAAAAAAGAATATATCTATAATCAATGTATAAATAAACTTAACACTTTAGATATTAAGGATACTTCGATATATATTGAAAGATTAAAATATGAATTAGATGTCATTTCTAAAATGGGATATCTAGATTATTTTTTAATTGTCGCAGATTATGTTAACTATGCAAAAAATCACTCTATACCAATTGGTCCAGGAAGAGGTTCTGCGGTAGGATCTTTAGTATCTTATTTATTAAACATTACCGAAATAGATCCTTTAGAATACGATTTATATTTTGAAAGATTTTTAAATCCTGAAAGAACATCCATGCCTGATATTGATATTGACGTCGCTGATTATAAAAGGGATGATTTAATCCATTATATTGAAAATAAATATTCTAAAGAAAACACTTCTTTAATTGTCACTTTCCAAACCATTGGTGCAAAACAAGCCATAAGAGATTCAGGAAGAGTTTTAAATTATAATGTCAATGATATTAATATCATATCCAATTACATTTCTATTCAATCAAGATTAAATAAAAACTACACCATTACATTAAAAGAAGTATACGACAGTTCTAAAGATTTAAGAGATTTTTTAAAAGAACCATATTTTAAAAAATTATATGATATCGCGTGTTTAATTGAAGGATTACCTCGTCAAAGTGGTCTTCATGCCGCGGGTATATTATTAAATAAAGAAAAATTAAACCAAGTTATTCCTGTTTCTTATAACGAGAATAATGAAGCTGTTTGCCAATATGAAAAAGATTATCTTGAAGAACAAGGCTTTTTAAAAATGGACGTTTTAGGTTTAAGAAACCTTTCAATTGTTGAAGATTGTCTTTATCGAATCAAAAAAGATAATCCTTCATTTACTTTAAATGATATTAAAGATAATGACGAAGAAACATTCTCTATTTTAAATAAGGGTTATACTAAAGGTATTTTCCAACTTGAATCAAGTGGTATGACCAATACTTTAAAACAAGTCAACATTACTTCTTTAGATGACATTATCGCGACTAACGCTTTATTTAGACCAGGTCCAATGGAATATATAAAAGTTTATGCGGACAGAAAAAATAATCATTTAAAGATTGATTATGTTCACCCATCTTTAGAAAAGATTTTAAAGCCTACTTATGGAGTAATTGTCTATCAAGAACAAATTATGCAAATAGTAAAAATAGTCGCGAATTACACTCTTGGAAAAGCGGACTTATTTAGAAGAGCGATATCTAAAAAAGATGAAACAAAATTATTATCTTTAAAAGAAGATTTTATTTCTTCATCTATAAAGAATAACTATTCTAAAGAAGAAGCCCTTAAGATTTATGACACTATTTATAAATTCGCATCTTATGGATTTAATAAATCTCACTCTGTTGCTTATTCTTATTTAGCTTATCAAATGGCTTATTTAAAGACTCACTATCCAACCTATTTTTATGGTGCTTTATTTGATTTTACATCCATACAAGATGAAAGTTTTTCCAAATTCTCTAATGAATTAAAACACTTTAATATTTTTTTAAAATTACCATCGATCAATAAATCTTCATTAGCGTATACTTTAGAAGATAATCACATTATTATTCCATTTACTTTAATTAAAGGATTACCTACAAGAGTAAGTGAAGATATTGTTAATGAAAGATATCAAAATGGCGACTATACTTCTTTTGTTGATTTAATTTGTCGATTACAAGAATATAACGTTAAAGAAGAACATATCATTTCTTTAATTAACGCAGGAGCATTAGATGAATTTAATTATAACCGTAATACATTAAGAAAGAATGTACCAGTTATTTATCAATACGCGAAAGGTGGCATTTCCCAAATGAGTCTTCTATCGAAAGAAGAAGCTCTCCTTTTAGCCCCAGTTATTAAAGTTTATCCAGAAGAAAAAGAAATCAAATTACAAAAAGAATTAGAAACATTAGGATTATTATTATCAGGATCTTTCTTATCTAAATATGATTTATCAGAATTTGAAATAACTCCAATTGAAGAACTTTTATTAAATAAGCGTTCTTCAATCGCTTGCTTTATCTCTCAAACAAGAATTATTAAAACAAAAACTGGAAAAGAAATGGCATTTATTACCTTATATGATGATTCTTCATCCATTGATGCGGTAATGTTTAATGAAACATATGAAAAATATAAAATGTATTTATTAAAGAATCGTGGTTTATTGATTAAAGGTAGTAAAACTATAAATAGAAACAAAGATGATGAAGTCAGTTTCACTATTGATGAAGTATCACTTTTAAAAGAAAAACTTTAGGAGTAAGTTTATGAAATTATATGTAATTGATGGAAACTCATTATTATTTAGAGCCTATTTTGCCACAAGTTTTACAGGCAATATTATGCGTAGAAAAGATGGTTTTCCAACTAATGCAATATTTGGCTTTGCCAATTTAATGACAAAGATTGTCTCATCTTTAAAAGATGATGATTTAATATTTGTCTCTTTTGACCATGGCAAAAAGACTTTTAGAAGTGAACTTTTAGAATCATATAAAGCTCAAAGAAAGCCAATTGAAGAAGATTTAAAAGTCCAATTACCTTGTGCAAGAGAACTTTTAGATGCAATGGGTATTTATCATTATGAAGTAGAAGGTTATGAAGGAGACGATATTGCAGGAACAGTCGCTAAAATTGGTTCTTTAAAAGGAATTGAAACAATCGTATATACATCCGATAAAGACTATCTTCAATTAATCGATGAACATATCTCTATCCATATGTTAAAAAAAGGATTAACTGATATTGAAATCATGAATCCTACTACTTTATATGAAAAAATGGGATTAACTCCTGATCAAATAAAAGATTATAAAGGTTTAATGGGTGATCCAAGTGATAATCTAAAAGGTATTCCAGGAGTTGGAGAAAAAACTGCATTAAAGCTTATCCAACAATATTCTTCTTTAGAAAATATTATTGATGCAATGGCAAATGAAAAATCTAAACTCTCTCAAAAGATTATCGAAAATAAAGATTTAGGTATTTTATGCAAAAAAATGGCAACGATTGTAACTAACATGGACTTACCATTTACTTTAGATGATTTACATTATTCTGGTTATGATTATAATGAACTATCCTCATTTTATACTAAATATGAATGCTTCTCTTTAAGCAAAAAATTAAAACCAAGCGATAAACAAAAAACAAATACTGAAGCTAAAGATTCAAAAATAGAAGTAGTTGATTTTGAAAAAATAGAAGTTAAACATTTCAAAGATATCCCTACTCCAAAAGTAATTATCATCGATCAAGAAAATGGTAATTACCACCATGCACCAATCAATGGTTTTTGTTTCAGTGTCGATCATAAAACATATTATCTAGATTACTCTAGTGCGATTAACGATAAAGATTTTATTGCCTATTTAAGTGATAAAAACAAAGAAAAGATAACTTATGATTATAAGAAATTAAAAGTAAGTTTAGGTAGAAAGAATATCAAAGTCGAAGGATTAAAATTTGATTTAGTTCTCGCATCTTATTTATTAAATTCTTCTTTAAATAATGACCCTATGGCTATTTATGGTTTTTACAATATTAACATCTTATTAAATACCCATGAAATATCATTATTTGAAAATAATTCTACTTATTACAATATGGCTTATTACCTAGAAGTAATATATCAAGATGTATTAAACAAACTAAAAGAAAATGATTTATTATCTTTATATAACGATATTGAATTACCTCTTTGCAATATTTTATCTGAGATGGAAATTGAAGGTTTCCCTGTTTCAAGAAAGGTATTAGAAGATATCAATAATAACTACAAAGTCAAATTAGAATCATTACAAAATCAAATCTATCTTGTAGTCGGTCATGAATTCAACATTGCTTCACCAAAACAACTTTCAGAAGTTTTATTCCATGAATTAAACTTACCTCATGGCAAAAAAGAATCTACATCAATTGAAGTTTTAAACGAATTAAAAAATACTCATGAAGTTATTCCATTAATTATTGAATATCGTAAATACGCAAAAATCATTTCTACATATACTGAAGGATTAATGTCATATATTAACGTTGATAATAAGATTCATACTCAATTTAATCAAGCTTTAACTACAACTGGAAGACTTTCTTCTTCCGAACCTAATTTACAAAATATTTCCACCAAATCAGAAGAAGGAAAATTAGTTAAAAAAGCATTCTATTATGAAGATGATAGCTATTTATTATCTTTAGATTATTCACAAATTGAACTTAGAATTCTTGCATCTTTATCTTCATGTCCTTTATTAATTGATACATTCAATAATAATGAAGATATTCATTCTCGTACTGCGATGGATGTATTTAATGTTACAAAAGATGAACTCACTCCTTTATTAAGAAGAAAAGCAAAAGCGGTCAACTTTGGTATTATCTATGGTATATCCGATTGGGGACTTGCGGAACAAATAGAATCATCTGTCAAAGAAGCAAAACAAATCATTGATACATTCTATGAAAAATATCCAGAAATTAAATCTTATTTTAATAAAGTAATACAAGATACAACAAATAATGGTTATTCAACTACTTTATATGGTCGAAGAAGATATATTCCAGAAATCACTTCTGATAATTATAACACCCGTGAATTTGGTAAAAGAGCTGCGATGAATGCTTCTATTCAAGGTACTGGCGCGGATATTATAAAAATCGCGATGATAAAAGTAGATGAATTTTTAAAGCAAAACAATTATAAAACTAAAATGGTCCTTCAAATCCATGATGAACTTATTTTTAAAGTTCCAAGTGAAGAAAAAGATATCATTGTTTCTAAGATTAAAGAAATTATGGAAAATTGTGTTTCATTAAAAGTAAAACTCACTTGTGAAGGAAGTATTGGAAAAACTTGGTATGAAACCAAGTAGGAGGATTTATGCCTGAATTACCTGAAGTAGAAACAGTTAGAAAATCTCTAGAAAAACTCTATTTAAATAAAAAAATTACTAGCGTTGAAATTCTTTTACCAAGAATGATATTAAGTGATATAGAAGAATTTAAACAAAAAGTAACTAATCAAACTTTTATTTCTTTTAATCGTATTGGCAAATATTTATTTTTAAATCTTAGCAACGGATATTCAATTATTTCTCATTTAAGAATGGAAGGTAAATACGTAAGAAGAAATGAAAATGAAGTTATAACCACTCATACAAGAGTCGTATTTTATCTAAATGATAATACAAAGATGTGTTATGATGATTCTCGCAGTTTTGGAATAATGAAACTTACAAAAACTTGCGATATATTAAAAGAAAAAGAAATCGCAAAATTAGGACCTGAACCATTTCAAATTGAAGATGGAAAATATTTATATGATATTTATCAAAAGAAAAATATTGAAATCAAAGAAGCATTATTAGATCAAGAAATAATGACTGGTTTAGGAAATATTTATGCCGATGAAGTATTATTTGATACTTATATAAATCCATTTAAAAAATGTAATAAATTAACACAAGAAGAATGTTCTTCCATTTTAGAATCAAGTAAAAAGATTTTAAATCACGCGATTGATTTAGGTGGTTCCACCGTTTCAAGTTACCACCCAGAAAAAGGTGTTGATGGAAGATTTCAAAATGAATTAAATGTCTATGGAAAGAAAAATTTATCTTGTCCTCGTTGTTCAACCATTTTAAGAAAAGGTAGAATTGGAGGTCGCGGTACCACTTATTGTCCTAAATGCCAAAAAGTGGCTATCACTATTGGTGTTACTGGTAAAATAGCTTCTGGCAAATCTGAAGTATTAAAATATTTTAAATCTTTAGGATATCCAGTTTTTTCAAGTGATGAAGAAGTTATTAGATTATATAAATTAAAAGAAACTAAAATCGCTTTAATAAATTTATTTGGTGAAGGTGTCTTAAACGATGATGGAACTATTTCAAAACCATTTATTAAAAATATAATTTCTGAAGATGAAAATAAAAAAATAGAATTAGAAAATATTATCCATCCAATGGTAAAAAAATCAATTATCAAATTTATCAATGAGCATCG
>CAVFKD010000010.1:0-6061 GCA_963623095.1 bacterium
CATTAATTCAATGTAAAGAGACTCTCTTAACCATTGAACAAAGTATTTAGAAAGGAGAAGATCTATGAAAAAATCAATGAAATTTATTGCGATTTTATTAATTGTTCTTTTAGGTGGTCTTGCAGTATTTTTTACTGTCCAAGGTATTCAAAGTTTCAATTTAACTAAAACTGCATTAAAAATTAAAATTAATGATGCAACTAAAACATATGATGGTACTCCTTTAACTCCAAGTGGTTATGAAATTAGTGAAGGAAAACTTAATGATGGTGATACAATCAAAATTAGTTATGATGATTCTTTAACTGATGTTGGTTCAACTTCTGCCGGAGGTAATGTAACAATCGTTGATAAAAACGGTAATGATGTTACTTCCAATTATGATGTCGATGTCGAAGATGGCTATTTAAATGTTACAAAATCTAATTTAGATATTAGCATTAAAAATTCAACCTTAACTTATGGTGAAGAATTTGATGACCAAAGTTTTGCTTTAAGTCCTTCTTCTTCCTTAGGTAGTGGAGATTCAATTACAACAACTTATACAAATACTGAAGATGGTAATCAAAAAGTTACTTTTTCTGTCACAAATAAAGATGGTGAAGATGTTACAAGCAACTACACAATCAAAGTAACAGGAGGAAGCCAACAAACTTCTTCAACTGATTCCGCGATTATTTCTTTAGAAAAAAGAGATATTTATATTAAACCAGTAACTTTAACTAAAGTTTATGATGGAACACCATTAAATAGAACTGCCAATAGTTTTGAATATTATAATAATTCAGATACTTTAGTAACAGGTGATAAAATTTATTTTTCTTATGATGATGGTACATTAGATGTAACTAGCTCTTCTTGTTTCAATGGTACTTATTCAATTAGAAAAGATTCTATTCAAATTTTAAATAAGAATAATGAAGATGTAACTAAATATTATAATATCAATCTTGATAGCGCAATTATTGGTATTTATAAACAAGAAATCTCATTAAAATTTAAAACATTTACATATGATGAAATTTCTATTAATGGCATAAATGATATATTCTCTAATATAAATGATTATTCATCTTTAAATCTTACTTTTATTCCAGATGAATATAATTCTTTAAAAAATTATATTTTATCAAAAGATGCTGGATCTTATAAATATGAATATGATTATGAAAATCCTTTATTTTTAAATATTGATAGTAACTACTTAGTAACTTTTGATAATATAACTATCGCAAAAAAGAGTATAAGTGTATCAATTGTAGATAATTTATCTAAAGCATATGAAGGTAATATATCTATTACTGATTCTGATTTAATATTTAAAGATTCATCAAATAACATTTATTCTTTAAGTGATAAAAATCTTGAAGCATATAATTTATCTTATAATTTAAGTGGTGATTCAACTACTAAAACTGTTTATTTATATGGTTTATCTTTAAGAAAGAAAATAACTAATAATGGAATAACTTCTTATAGAGATGTTACTTCAAATTATGATATTGATTATTGTAATGGTTCTATTGAAATAACTAAAGCTAGTTTAGAAATTAAACCTAGTGATGAAACTAAAGTATATGATGGAAAAGAATTAACATTCAAAAGTTATGAAGTTGTTAATGGTAAATTATATAATGGTGATTATTTAATAATCGATTATAGTGAATATTCAATTACTAACGTTAATGAGTCAGGTAATTTTAGTTTTGATGTTTCTAAAATCAAAGTAATGTCATTAACTGGTGAAGATGTTACTAAATATTATGATATTGCTTCTTCTGAAGGTAGTTTAACTATAACAAAAGCTAATTTAACTATTTCTCCAAAAGATAATTCTAAAACTTATGATGGAACAAGCTTAAGTTTTGATGAAAGTAAAATTGTTGTTTTAGGACTTTCTAATAATGAAAGTGTATCTTATTCTAACCTTCCTAACATTACAAATGTAAATGAATCAGGCGAATATTCAATTGATTCTAATTCAATAACTATTACTAATTCAAAGGGAGAAGATGTAACAGATAATTATAATATTTTTATTAATAACGCAAAATTAGAAATTAACAAAGCTTCTCTTGAATTAGAATTTAATGATGTTAATTATTCTGAAGGTTTTAAATCTTCATCTATTAATGACGTATTTAAAAATGCACCAAGTTCTTTATTTATTTCATCTAGTGAATTTGCTAACTTTAATACTTATGTAAAAACATTAAGCGTAGGAGAACATCAAATTGATTTAACTACATATCCATTTATTAATGATGAAGGCTCTAATTATGAATACGTTCTTTCTTCTTTAAATGTTTTAAGAACTAATACAACTTTGACTGTAACAGTAAGTGATAAAACTTCTTTAAATTATGATGGAACTTATCCAACAAATTATAATTATTCTAACTTTAATTTAATTGATAAGGGTGTAGTAAAAGTAGAAGGATTAGATTCTAATGATCATATTAGTGATATTGAATTTAATTGTACTTCTTCTTCCTCTGAAACAAAAAATGGTGTATTTAAATATAAAATTGAATCAATAACTATATTAGATTCTAATGGTAATGATGTAACTTCCTACTATGATATTAGTTACAGTAAAACAGATTTTACTTTATCTAAATTTAATTCAATTTCTTTAGATGTCAGTATTTCTTCAACAACAGTTACTTATGATGAAGATATTGATTATACTGATAGCAATTTCTTAAAGAGTTTAGTCAATATTAATTATTCTTCTTTAGTCACTGGAAATTATATTGATTCATATTGGTATAATAATATCTCATATGATAGTGATTCACATGAAGTCACTCTAACTTCTATTAACATTAATGATAAAGACGGTAATGATGTATCAATATTTTATGATCTTTCATCCATTTATCAAAGTGTAGGTTACTTATTTATTAATCCTAAGACAATTTATGTAACTTTAAATGATATTTATCTTACATATGATGATTCAATTAATATTTTTGAAACTGATTTATATTCTATAAGTAATAAAAATGACCTTGATGGTAATATAGGTAAAATTACTTATTATAACGGTAATGAAGAAACATCTTTAACATATATTAACCAACACACAGGTACATATACATTTACTTATACTTTAGATAATCCAAACTATAATGTAGTTACAACTGGCAATGGTATTATTAGTATCGCTAAAAAGGAAATTGAAGTTACATTAAATTCTCAATATTTAACTTATGGTGATGAGATAGATACTGCGACTTTAGTAACTAAGAATTATACTTCTGGTCCTACTGGAACTATAACTTATTATAAAAATGGAACTGAAGTTTATAAATCACAAATTGAATCTAATGCAGGTACATATACATTTACTTACACAATTGAAGATTCAAATTATACTTTAAAAACTAATGGAACTGGTATTATTGTTGTTTCTAAAAAACAAATCGAAGTTACTTTAAATGATCAATATTTAACTTATGGTGATGAGATAGATACTACGACTTTAGTAACTAAGAATTATACTTCCGGTCCTACTGGAACTATAACTTATTATAAAAATGGTACTGAGGTTAGCAAATCACAAGTTGAATATAGCGTAGGAACATATACATTTACTTATAAATTAGATGATAGTGATTCTAAAAACTATGAATTAATTATCCATGGTACAGGTAAAATTGAAATCGCTAAAAAGAAGGTTAATGTTACTTTATTAGATGCTTCTATTGAAGTAAGTGAATCAATTAATATTTCAGATTATATTAAATTTGCTTATAAAGGTGATTTTGATAAGACTCAAGGTAACATTGAAATTTATTTTGGAAGTGATTTAGTTTCTACTATTTCATGTAATTCTTCAATCACATTAAATAATGCTGGAACATACACATTTGTTTATTCTTTAGATGATTCTAATTACGAAATTGTTTTAAGCGGTGAAGGCAAAATTGAAGTAAGTAAAATTAAAGTTTATGCAACATTAAATTCTCAATATTTAACTTATGGAGATTCTATTGCTACTTCTAATTTAGTAACTAGAAATGCTTCAGATCCTGAAGGTGAAATTACTTATTATAAAAATGGTGAAAGTGTTGATATAACAGAAATTAAAAATGTTGGCACATATTCATTTACTTATAAACTAACATCGCAAGATAGCAAGAATTATGAATTAATCTTAGATGGTAATGGCATTATTGTTATTAATAAAAAAGTCATTTCTATCATGTTAAATAATGTAACTAAATCTCAAGGTGATACATTATATAACATTGATCTTGCAAGTGTATTAACAAGTGGTTTTGATATTAGTGATTTCACATTTGTTTGTTATAAAGATGGACAAAAAATAGATATTAACGAAGTTACTACTGAAGTAGGAACTTATACTTACACTTATATGCTTAACGACACAAATAATTATGAAGTTAATTATTTAACTTCTGCAGGAACTATTGTTGTAGCTTAAATTTAAATCTTAAAAAGAAAGGAGGTGAAACAATATGGGAATGTATGATAAATATGTCAAAAAATTGAATTATATTTATATTATTAAAAAATTCATTTATAAATTTAGAATTGTCATAATCGCGGTTATTAGTTTAATTACCGCGGGAGTTTTAACATATTGTTTCACCAAAGGTTCTTTTTCTGGAACAATTAAAATAAATGAAAACTTTACTTATGGTGATACAATAGAATTTGAAGAAGATTTAAATTCTTTCTCATCAGGTTATTACTTTGAATATGCTTCAGTAAATAGTGAGGATTGGTCAACAACTAAACCAACAACATGTGGAACTTATTTAGTTCGCGCGGTCGCTCAAAATGCTTTTGGCATGAAAAAATATTCTGAGGTGAAAGAATTTAATATTTTACCAAAGAAAGTTTCTATTTATATTAATAGTAATGAGATTTCTTATTCATCTTATTACGATGCAAAATATTCTTTTATTGAAGGATATTATGATAATTATGAAAGTATTGATCAAAATAATGCTACTTCAGGTTTAATTTCTGGAGATAAAATTATTTCTTATTCATATTTATATTCCTCATTAATCAATGAAGAACAATATTTTAATGAAGATATTAAGATTGATGAAAATACTTTAAAAATTATTAATGATCAAAATAACGATGTTACTTCAATGTATGAAATTTCATATATTACACGTAATGTTAAAGTTATTAAACAAGTATTGAATATTAATATTAATTTTTCTAACAATAATTTAATTTATGATGGAAATTATTTAACTGACGATTTTATTTCTTTATCTAATGTTTCAAATAAAATGATTAATGATGAAGCTTTAGTTATAGAAGAAGGTTATTATTCAATTACAAATTCTAACAATGAAACTAAATTAATCTCTGAAATTAAAGATGTTGATAGATATTATGTTAATGTTGATTTAACTAAATTAAGTGTTAAATCTAAAAATGGTGATGATGCTTCTAAAGGATATTTTATTAATATATCAAATAACAATGCTTCATTCGCAATTAATAAGCGTTCTATTTCTATTAAACCTTTAGAAGAGACTTATATTTATGATGGACAAGAACATTTATTTAATTCTTGGACATATGTAAGTGGCAATTCAAACAATCAATTTGTTAATAATGATGAACAATATTTAAATGTTACATTTACTTATTCTTCATCTCCAATCAATGCTGGAAGTTATACAGGTTATATTGCATCTATAAATGAAAATGAAGCATTTAAAAACTATGATATAAATTATCAAACTGCTTCTATATTAACTATCGCAAAAAGAACTGTTTATATTAGACCTAATGATATAAATACTTATATTTATGATGGAAAGGAAAAAGAATTTATTTCTTGGATTTATGCTTCTTCTTCAGTTGATAATGAAGAAAATAAATTCTTAAATGGAGATGAAGCTTATTTATCTTTAACTTATAGATATAGTGATAGCCATATTTCCGCGGGTGATCATATAGGTTATATATCTTCCTATGGTACTGATTCACATTTAGATAACTATGAAATCAATATTGATGAAAGTGGTATTTTAACTATTTTAAAACGTGATGTTTATAT